>JAHCBB010000009.1 GCA_019634635.1 Verrucomicrobiia bacterium | reverse complement strand
TTGTGGGCCGAACGTTTCAAGAGCGTCTTGATCGAGGACAACCCGGGCACGGTCCGCATGGTGGCCGCCTATATTGACCTGAATCCGGTGCGGGCGGGGATCGTGCAGGATCCCAAGGACTACCGCTTCTGCGGCTATGCCGCGGCGCTGACGGGCAACCGGGTGATGCGCAAGGGGTTGATGAGCTGCCTGGAGCCAGGGGCCTGGGGGGAGGCGGCGGCGGAATACCGGCAGAGTCTGTTCGTGACGGCGGGGAGCCCGGGGCGGAGTGACAAGGTGGCGCTGGATCGGGAGACGATCCTGGAGGAGTTGCGGCGCGGTGGGGCGTTGAGCGTGGCGCAGGTGCTGCGCCTGCGGGTGCGGCACCTGACCGACGGGGTGGTCTTGGGATCCAAGGCGTTCGTGAACGAGGTGTTCGTCCAGCATCGGGAACGGTTTGGCGTCAACCGTAAGGACGGAGCGCGGCGGATCCGGGGTGTCCCACTCCCCGGGATCAGCGTGTTGAGGGATCTCCAAGTTCGCGCGGTCGGATAGCGGTCCCTGATGGCCCTTTGGTCATCCAACCATTGGAGAGCTCGCCGTTGCCGGCGCTTGTGGAGTCGTCATCCCCGGAGATTGCACTTGTGTCTGAAGGCACCGCCCAATCCGCCAACGGAAGCCGCCATGTCCGGGCTTGACCCCCTGTCGAATCCATGGCGGCAGATCACACAGCCCGTCAGCATCGGGGCAGGTGCGGCAGGTGCTGGAAATGGACGTCGGAAGTGCAGAGCGCCAAGTGGTGTTAATTCCTGCTACCAGTACCCGGGCGAGTACATGCGGGCGTTCCCGCTGTCGAACTGGACCGAGATGGACCTCTGGGAATACATCCGCCAGGAACGGCTGGAGGTTCCCAGCAATTGTTTCACCCACACCCGCGAGTGCTTCCGGCGCGGCGGACAGTGGCTGCCGGTGCCGCCGTCGCACACCGATGCAGCGCGGCCTGATCCTTACGCAAGGGCGCGACCCCGGGCGAACGCGCCGGTCAAATCGCTGGTCGTCCGCGTCCGTACCATCGCCGACATGATCAGCACCGGCATGATCGAGAGTCCGGCGTCCAGCGTGGACGACATCGTCGCCGAGGTTGTGGCAGCACGCGTCACCGAACGCGGCTCCCGCGCCGACGACAAGCCCAGCGAGGCCGCCATGGAGGACCGCAAGAAGGCGGGATACTTCTGAGGGGTCTATCGAAACCGGGATTGCAAGGATGGGCACGGATGTAGTACGTTACAATCAAATGAGTAGTACACTGAGCGTTCGACTGCCGGAGGATCTGGCAGCCTGGCTGAAGGAAACTTCCGAGCGAACGGGCCAGACCCAAGGGGAACTGGTACGACTCCAATTGGAGCGGGCGCGCGCCGCTGCCGAAGACCGCCCATGGATGGCTTTGGCCGGGAAGGCCGGGGGGTTGCCCCGCGACCTTTCAACCCGGGAAGGGTTCGGCAAACGATGACTGCCATCGCTGACACCGGCTTCTTGGTGGCATTCCTCAACTCAAGGGATGAACATCATGGATGGGCCGTCGCCTTGGCGGCACAGGTCACGGCCCCCCTGCTGACCTGCGAGGCGGTCCTCACTGAGGCGGCTTACCTTCTCGGGAACACCGGGTTGGTCATGGATGTCCTGGCCAGCGGCCTGATTGATGTGGAGTTCAGCGTGATCGCGAACCGCACACACCTGTCGGAATTGTCCGTAAGGTTCGGCGATCAGAGGCCGGACCTGTGCGATCTGTGCGTGGTCCGCATGAGCGAACTGTTCCCGGATCACGCCGTCCTGACCACCGACCGGAAGGACTTTGCCGTGTACCGCCGCAACAAGCGGGACGTGATCCCGGCCCTCTTTCCGCCCGAGAAATGAATCGCCCCCGTTTATCCATCTCTCAGGCTTCAAGGTGGCGTTCGACGGCTGGCACAGGACCTGCATCGCTGGCTCGGAGGGGTGCGAGTGAGCCGGGCACTTATTGAGCCAATGAACTTCGAGTGGACACTGGTCGTATGTTCGGCGTTGGCGGGAGGCGTCGGTGCGTATGTTGGTGCGTATCTCCGGCAGAAGGGCCAGAATCTGGCAACCCGAGAGGACCTGGCGCAAATCGTCGAGGGGTGCGCACGATGTGAACGCGCGATACGTCGCCCCGCATGAAGTCGCTTTAGGCGTTGGTGTCGAGGGCGACCTTCATTTCCAGGCGTCCTCATCCACCTTGGAGAATTCCGCAACGGCCCGGTCAAAGGCGGGGTCCGGCTGCCAGGAGCCAATCCGTGCATCCAGATCGGTGTGTTCGCGGGGCTGGATGTCGAGTTCCAGGCCGCGGGCGAGGGCTTCCACGGCGACGGAATTGAGGCTCTTGTCCTCATCCTTGGCACGACGTCGCAGCGCCCGGTCAATGGCCGCGGGAATGGCGCGAAGCGTGTACTGGTGATTCTCTCGCACCTCACCGACGGTGGTGGGAGCCCTTCGCTCGCACTCCCCGGGGTTGCGGCCAGCCCCCCAACGATGGCTGCGGAAACTGGTGCGCCCGGCCCGGGCTCAGCGACGGCGATGGACCAGCGCGATGCCCGCCAGGCCAAGGCCCACCACGGCGGCCATCACCGGCGACTCGGGGACCGCCACGATGGACAGGTTATCGAAGTAGGCCCGCTGCCCGGACTCCTCGATCCCTCCCGCCAGCCAGACTTCGGTGATCCGGTCGCCGTCGGGGACCAGCGGCGCCGAGCCGACCCAGGTACCGTCCAGATAGGCCGCAACCGTGCGCGCCTGAAAATCCAGTGACAGTCCCAGGGTGTACCACTGCCCGGTCGTGAGGGTGCCCTGCGTGGGGTTCTGGTCGAGGATCACCGGTCCGGTCCCGTCGGCGATGAGTTGCGGTCCGAAGCCGCCCGTCATGAGCAGGATGAGGCCAGCGCGGGCGTCGAAGTCGCCTTCCAACCGCATGTCCACCTGGAGGTTCACCTGCGGTTTCGCGGCTGCGTTCAGTCCAAGGATCGCCAGCGGGAGCACCCCGCCGTTCTCCAGACTCATTTCGAGGGCCTGGGTGCCCGACCGCACCACGGTGTTCTCGATGATGCCGTCACCCGTCCAGCCCTCCTGTCCGTTGATGCCGCCCAGGGCGAAGTTGGGCGGTTCAAATCCGGTTTCGTAGATCACTCCAGCGCGGGCGGCCAGCGCCCCGATACAAAGCGCGGTGACCAACGGCAATGGGGTATGCATGGGAGATTTGCGATGCGTGGATGCCATGAAGCATCGGGAGCCTGGAGCATTCGCCAGCCACTGGCAATGGACCAATCGGGCAACGCTTCAGCAGGTCTTTGAAGTGACAGGTTCCCAGACGATTCGCCCCTCCCAGAGCGGCGGTGCTGCCGGGGTCTTCCGGGGAGAAACGAAACGGCTTGACCAGTACACCACCACGGTAGTATTACCGTGGTCATCGTGAATCATCTCCAGCCAAACCATCACCGCCTCGGTGACCTGCAGCTGCGGATTCTCCAGGTGCTCTGGGAACGCCGTGAGGCCTCGGTCGCCAACGTCCACGCCGACCTGAAGCCCGAGCGCGACCTCGCCTACACCACCGTCGCGACAATGCTGCGCAAGATGGAGGCGCGTGAACTCGTGGCGCACCGCGAGGAGGGACGGACCTTTCTCTACCGCGCCCTGGTCGCCGCCGAAGAGGTCAACCGCAGCGTCGGCGCGCATTTCGTCGAGCGGCTCTTCGAGGGAAGCCTGGCGGACGCCGTCAGCCACCTGCTCACGAGCCGGGCGGTCAGCCGGGCCGAACTCGACCAGTTGGAGAAATTGATCAAGGAAGCGAAACGGAGGACCCGATGACGCCCGACAGCGCCTTCTGGAGCCGGTTGCTGGGCGTGCTGACGCTGGAGATCGCGATGGTGGTGGCCGCGCTGGCGCTCTGCGCCCGGTGGATTCGTCCGCCCCAGCTTCGCCGCTCGTTATGGCATTCCGGCCTGGTGGCCCTCGCCTTGATCACCGTCGTTGAATTTTCCGGGTTTCGCAGCTTCGTGACCATGCGGTTGCCCGTGACACACCCACCGAGCGAGCGCCGGCTGGTCGCGTTGGTTCACCCTTTGGAGAGCACGACGTTCACCTCGTCTGAATTCGACCCCGGACCCTCGATTCCCCAGCCGGACGCTTCGGCGCCCACGTCGCCACCGCCACGGTCTGCGGGATGGTGGCCCGGACTCCTCTGGCTGCTGGGGGCGCTGCTGCTTGGATTGCGGACGCTGACGCTGCGCGCCTGGCTCGGCTGGGAACGCCGTCGAACCAAACCCGGCGACACTGAAACCCGGGCGACCATCGCGCGCCTGGAAGGCCCACTCGGCCTGCGCCGCGTAGAACTGCGCGTCTGGGCGCGGCTTCGTGGACCCATCGCATTTGGAACGCTGTGGCCAACAATTGCCGTTCCGGCGGATTTTGCGGCGCGATTCACGCCCGCGCAGCGCGAGGCGATGATTGCCCACGAGCTCGCCCATCTGGCCGGGCGCGACCCGTTCTGGCTCGCCGCCGCGGATGCGGTATGCGCGCTCCTGTGGTGGCATCCGGGCGTCTGGTGGGCGCGGCATCAACTGCGGGCCGCCAGTGAACAGGCGGCGGATGAAGCCAGCGCGCTCGTGCCGGAAGGGGGTGTCGCCGCCCTGGCGGAATCCCTCGTCGCGTTCGGCCGCGAACTGGCCACGCCGGGACCCGCCCGCAGCCTCGGCGTGGCGGGCAGCGGCTTCCGCTCCGAGCTCGGTCGCCGCGTTGCCGCCCTGCTGGAGACCCCGCCCGTGTGGCGCCCGCCCGGCTGGGGACAGCGCTGGCGGATGCGGTGCGCGGTGGTCGGAGGCGTGATCGCTCTGGCCGCGCTGCCCTGGCCTGGACCCGGCGAACCTTCGGCCCTTGCGTTCCTGGCCCATGCCGCGAGCGCCGTCTCGTCCGTCTCCGAATCGTCCCCGAAGGCCCGGGTGCCTGGGCCGCCAGTCTCCGAGACGATCATCAGGGCGGCCCTGATTTCCAATGCCCTGGCGTACGACACTCAGACCGGAGTCGTTACTGCATGGGGCGGAGTGGTGATTCAGTCTGGATCCTCCACACGGACGGCCGATGCCGTCCAGATTGATGCAACGAACGACACCCTTGTGGCGCGCGGGGACATCCGTCTGCAGACCGCACCGATGGCGGGCGCCGCGGCATCCCAAAGCGGGTTCACGAGTGCGCCAAACACCGGGGCAGCTCCCCTCCCCACCCGTGTGATCGCTGCGCTGCGTGAGCCAGGCGTTACTGTTGAACCGGCGGCTGCGTCTGGTTTGGCGGCGCCGGCGCCGGCCGGGTCGCCGGGTGTCGGTACGGCCCCCCAGTTGTATACCCGAACCTACCGATTGGCCGATCCGGTTCAGTTTGTCGCAGCCATCCGCCAAACGGCAGGAATGCTTCCCTCCACCAACATCCAAGCGGACGTCAACCAGTTCCTGGTGGCCTGCGGACTGGACTTCGCGAAGCCGGACGCGACCGCGTTGTCTCCGGACGCGCCTGACCCGCTGGCGCCTGCGGTGTACTTCAACGACCGGACTGGAGCGCTTTTTGTCCGTGCCACGCTCGCTGACCTGGACCGGACGCAGCGGATTCTCGCTGTTTTGAACGTCCACGGGCGCGACGATGACGAATCCGTCGGACCGGCAATCACGTTGAAGGTTCAACTTGCCGACGTCCGGGTGGACAGTGCCGAGGACTTGGGACTCGACTGGCTGTTCGGACGTTCTCCCACCAACAATCCGGTGACGGAGACGACGCGACCGGATCCCAAGGCGGCCACGCGTGTGGATACCCTGACCAGCAAGGGCGAATGGGTGACGCTCAAGGCCGTTCAGTTCGATGCCCTGAGCCGTTCGCTGGAAAACCACAGGGGAATTGACTTCCTGACCGCACCGGAAGTGACGACCCGCTCCGGCCGGCAAGCCCAGGTCGCGGTCCAGGACGTGCGCAGCGTCGTCACCGGAGTGAAGGCCGCCGTGGATCCGCGAACCCAAGCGGTCGGATTTGATGACGTCTCGGTCTCGGTCACCAACACGACCCCGGGGATCAACTACCAGGTCGAATCCATTGCCACCGGTCCCGCGGTGGACGTGCTGCCCTACGCTGAAAACGATGGCTGGCGGTTGATCACTGTGGCGCGGGTGACGGAGTTCCTTGGCTACGAAGATCCTGGCAAGGGCAATGAAGCCTTCGTTCAGGTCTCCGGTGCAAAACCGCTGAAGGCCCAGAAGCCGCTGGCCCGGATTCTTGTCCGCGAGATGGTGGCGACCGCGTTTGCCAAACCCGGCGAAACCGTCGCCCTGCGCGGCGCCATGGTCACGCGAACCAACATCGTCCGGTCGCGGAACTGGTTGGTGCGCCGGTCGCAGACCAATGTCGTCTCGCAGCGGCTGTACGCCTTCATCACGCCGCAGTTTGCCCCGGCAGCCGCGGCCGGTGACGGAGCTTCCGTGGCTCCCGTTCAGCCGGTGATTGTCCGCGTGATGGCGGCGGAACCTGGAATCCGGGTGGGCCATCAGTGGGTGAAGCCGGGTGACCTGCCGGTCGCGTTGAAGGCCGAACAAGCGGCGAAGCCCAACCTGAGGCTGATCGTCCGTGCGGATGCGGATGCTCCCCCGGCGCGGTTCCAAACAGTTCTGGAGGAAGCACGGCAGGCAGGGATCCCGACTGTCTCCCTCAGCGATTGAGCCGGAACGGGCGGAACGAGCCTGAGAATTCGATCGGCTCTGGTCGGTCTCGTCGGCATTTCCGAAGATCCACGATTCCTCCTGCGCGATTGAAATCCAGCGACCCTTTGAAGACTGGCGACACGCTCCGAGTCGCTGTCTATTAATTGATCATGTCGCGCAGCATTCAACCTGGTCGCAATTCCCGGGCGGCCCGGACCGTTCTGGCGCTGACGCTTGGTGGACTGGGCGCCGGAGCGGCGCCGGATTTCGAGGCGGACGTCCGACCCCTGCTTGAGGCCCGCTGCGTGTCCTGCCACGGAGATCGCAAGCAGGAATCCGGACTGCGTCTCGACCTTCGCGACGCCGCGCTGGCCGGCGGCGATCACGGGCCGCTGCTCGTTCCGGGTGCCCCGGAGGACTCGGTGCTGATCCAAGTTGTCTCGGGCACCCATGGGGAGGTGGCCCGGATGCCTCGGAAAGGGGATCCGCTAGCCCCGGAGGAGGTCGAGACGCTCCGGAAATGGATCGCCGGCGGCGCGCTCTGGCCGACCGACGAGCCATCGGTGGCGGCCGGTCCCGACCCCAGAACCCACTGGGCGTTCCAGCCCGTCCGACGGCCCGCAGTACCCACCGTCACGTCCGAAGATTCGCGTTTCCCGCTGCGAAACCCGGTGGATCATTTCGTTTTGGCACGCCTTCAGGAAGCCTCCATGGCCCCGTCCCCGGAGGCCGACCGCATCACCTGGATGCGGCGGCTGTCCCTCGACCTCACCGGGTTGCCGCCCGCGCCGGAGGAGGTGGACGCCTTCGTTGCGGACCCTTCGCCCGAGGCCCACGCCCGGGTGGTGGAGCGTCTGCTGGCATCCCCCCACTACGGAGAGAAATGGGCACGGCACTGGCTCGATGCCGCCCGCTATGCGGATTCCAACGGCTTCGAGAAGGACCGGACCCGGTCCATCTGGCCGTGGCGCGACTGGGTGATTCGTTCCCTGAATGCGGACCTGCCCTTCGACGAGTTCACGCGCGATCAACTCGCCGGCGACCTGGTTCCGGGAGCCACCCTCGACCAGCGCATCGCAACCGGCTTTCTCCGAAATTCCATGATCAACATGGAGGGGGGCGTCGAACCGGAGAAATTCCGGGTGGAGAGCATTGTGGACCGAGTGGACGCCGTCGGCCGCACCTGGCTGGGTCTGACGATCGCGTGCGCCCAATGCCACAATCACAAGTTCGATCCCATCTCCCAACGGGAGTATTTCGCCTTTTACGATTTCCTGAACCAGGACGTGGAGCCCCGGATTGAAGTGCCCGAGCCCGAAGTCGAGGCGAAGCGTCACGAGATCGAGGAGGCGGCGCGGCATCTGGAGGACCAGTGGGCGTCGGACCCCGCCACCGCGGCGCGGTTCGCGCGCTGGCTCGAAGGCCTCGGTGCTCAGGGGACCGCCTGGGAGGTGCTGGATCCTGACGAATGGCACTCCACCCCGATGAAGTTCGAGAAACAGGAGGACCATTCCCTCCTGGCAGGCGGCGACATCTACGGCACCGGAGTGCTGCGGGTGTGGACGACCGTGTCCGGCACCAACCTGACGGGATTTCGACTGGAGTTGCTGAATGACGGCAATCTGCCTTTTGGCGGCCCGGGCCTCGATGGCCGGGGAGATTTCCTCATCGGCGAGTTCATGGCTGAAGCCATGCCCCTGAACCCTCCGGGACCTGTCGAGCCGGGGTCAACGAATGGCCCGGCCCCCCAGCAGATCGTTTTTACTCGCGTCATTGCGGATTCCGAAGTCCCGGGGTTTCCCGCGTCGGCGATGGCCGACGGCGTCGTCACGAACGGCGGCTGGGCCTCGGCCCTCACCCGCGGGCGCAGGAATGATGAGCGCCGGGCCGTGTTTCAGGCTTCTGAGCCTTTTGGCTTCGAGGGAGGCACAAGCCTCCTGCTCACGATTCATTCGAAGCCGAAGGAGGGTTTGCAGGTCGCCGACGGCCGCTTGTCCAACTACATCCCGGGGCGGCTGCGCCTCAGCGTCACGCGGGATCCGGGGCCGCTAACGGTGGAGCCTCTAAGCGAGCGTCAGCGGGCCCGTCTCGCGACGGCTCTTGGCGCACCCCCTCCGCACCTTCGGCGCGAGCTGTTCCGCACGTACCTGTTTCAGGATCCCGAGCTGGCGGAGACCGCACTGGCCTGGGATGACCTGTGGGCGGACTGGCCGTCTGCAGGCGTGACCACTCTGGCGCTCGCCGCCCGGGAACCGTCACGTGTCACCCGCCTCTTCAAACGCGGCGACTGGCAGAAGCCCTCCGTCGCCGTCGCGGCCGACGTGCCCGCGGTGCTGAATCCGTTTCCCCAGGGAATCCCTCGAAACCGCCTTGGGCTCGCCGCCTGGCTGACCCATCCCGACAATCCGCTGACCGCCCGCGTCCTCGTCAATCGCGTCTGGCAGCAGTATTTCGGCACCGGACTGGTGGAGACCCCGGAAGATCTTGGGACCCGGGCCGAGCCTCCATCGCATCCGGCCTTGCTGGACTGGCTGGCCGCCGAGTTCATGGATCCTCAGACCCCTGTGTCCATGGCTGCCGAACCGCCACGGCCTTGGAGCTTGAAGCATCTGCATCGCTTGATCGCCGGATCCTCCGCGTACCGTCAGGCCTCCGTGCTGACACCGGCCACGCTTGAGCGGGATCCCGCCAACCGGTTGCTGGGCCGCGGCCCGCGATTCCGGGTCGAGGGCGAGACGGTGCAGGACATCGCCCTCAAGGTGAGCGGCCTGTTGTCCACGAAGATTGGCGGGCCCAGTGTTTTCCCCCCGTTGCCCGACGGCGTGATGTCCCTCGCCTACGGGCCGATCACCTGGAATGTGAGCGAGGGAGACGACCGCTACCGGCGGGCACTGTACACCTTCTGGAAGCGCAGCGTGCCCTATCCGGCGCTTCTGACCTTCGACGCGCCCGCCGCGGAGCAGAGCTGCGTGCGCCGCACCCGCTCAAACACCCCCCTCCAGGCGTTGACCACACTCAATGAGCCGACGTTCCACCAGGCGGCCCGATGGCTTGCGTGGCGGGCGCTGGCCGCCGCGGACACCGACGAGCAGCGTGCCCGGTGGGCGTTCCGCCAGTGCGTTTCCCGTCCGCCCACCGACCGCGAGACCACCGTCCTGCTCGGGCTGCTCGCGCAGGCCCGGGCCGAGTACTCCTCCCGGCCGGGCGACGCCGGCCGGTTCGCCTTTGCCGACCCGAAGAACCCCGCGCCGCTTCCCCGCGGCCAGACGACCACCGACCTTGCCGCCTGGAGCGCGGTCACCCGCGCCATGCTCAACCTCGACGAAACCATCACCAAGGAGTGAACCCCGTGAACCTGACTCGTGAACTTGACCTGGAGCGCCAGCGCTTCCTGACCCGGCGCTGGTTCTTCCAGCAGTGCGGTGTCGGCCTGGGGTCCATCGCGCTGGCCTCCCTGATGGGCCACCGCACCGCGGCATCGGTGCCGTCCGCCAATCCCATGAGTCCCCGGCAGCCCCCGCAGCCCCCGCGGGCCCGCGCGGTGATCTACCTCTTCATGGCCGGGGCGCCGAGCCAGCTCGAGCTCTTCGATTACAAGCCCACCCTTGCCCGCTACAACGGGCAGCCGGTGCCGAAGGATGTTCTTGGTGGACAGACCTACGCCTTCATCAAACCGGATTCGGCGATCTATGCGCCGGAATTTTCCTTTGCCCGTCATGGTCACTCCGGAGCCTGGATCAGCGAGGCCCTGCCGCAGCTCGCCACGGTCGCCGACGAACTGACGATCGTCCGGTCCATGACCACCGACGCCTTCAACCATGCTCCGGGTCAAATCTTCATGAACACCGGGTCCCAGCAGTTCGGACGCCCCAGCCTGGGAGCCTGGGTGACCTACGGACTGGGCAGCGTGTCCCAGGACCTCCCGGGGTTCGTGGTGCTGAATTCCGCGGGCGGCCTCAGCGGCGGCGCGGGGAATTATGGCAGCGGCTTCCTGCCGAGCCTGTTCCAGGGCGTGCTCTTCCGGAAGGGGGCCGACCCGGTCCTGTACCTCTCGAACCCGCCCGGCATGACGCCGTCCCTCCAGCGCCGGACCCTCGATGCCGTCCGCGAACTCAATGAGGAGCGCTTGGGCATTGTCGGCGACCCGGAGATCGCCACTCGGATCAATGCGTTTGAGATGGCGTACCGGATGCAGTCCAGCGCCCCGGAGCTCATGGACCTGTCACGGGAATCCCCGGAAACCCTGGCAATGTATGGGGCCGAGCCGGGCAAGGCATCCTTTGCCAACAACTGTCTTCTGGCCCGGCGTCTGGTCGAGCGGGGGGTCCGCTTCGTCCAGTTGTTTCACGAGGCCTGGGATCACCACAGCGATGTGAAGGGCGGGGTGAAGGCCCAGGCGGCATTGACCGACCGGGCGAGCGCCGCCCTGGTCCGGGACCTGAAGCAGCGGGGCCTGCTGGAGGACACCTTGGTGATCTGGGGCGGAGAGTTCGGCCGAACGCCACAAGTGGAGGCCAGCGCCGAGCTGAACCGCAGCCTGGGCCGCGATCATCATCCGCAGGCGTTCACGATGTGGCTGGCCGGGGGGGGAACCCGCCGGGGAGTCACGGTGGGGGAAACCGACGCGTTCGGGTTCAACGTCGTCCGGGACCGTGTCCACGTTCATGACCTCCATGCCACCCTTCTGCATCTGCTTGGGTTCGACCACGAGCGCCTGACGTTCCGTTTCCAAGGGCGGGATTTCCGACTGACCGATGTGCATGGCGAGGTGGTGACCAAGCTGCTGGCCTGAACTGCCGGCAACCGCGCCCGGCGGGCCGCGGTTACGCCGCGGACGCCAACAATCCCGCGCTCCGGGCGCGGATCAGCTGCTGCCGGTAGTTCTGCTGCCGAACGGCGCGGAGTTTCTCCTCAAACAACGTGGGAAACACCAGGAGCGGATGCGCCTCCAGCCACGCCACGGCGGCCGCCTCATTGGCGGCACGCCGGATCGGCGCGGCCATCAGCGGCGAGCTGACGCCTGCCAGTGCCTTCTGGAGCAACTGGTTCTTGAGGCGCTCCAGGTCGTTTTCACCGGTGCGCGTAAAGGGTGCCGCGGGATCGAGGGATGCCTCGAACCTCCCGGGACCCGGGACTTCAGGGGTTGTTGTGGCCTTCATGTTTGGATCTGGGTGTCGGTGATTGCGTCCCCCGGGATCGCCCCACGCGTCGTGGAAAACAAAAACCCACGACTGCCGGGCAATCGTGGGTTCCGGAAAACGGTGAACAGGTTCCTCAGCCCGTTCTTCCCACATCGCCCACGGCCCCGGCGCACTGCCAGGAGGCCATCGCCACGACCCGGCGGACGCGCCGGGAGCGGCGCATCCCGCAAGGGAGCATTGGATGGACGATGTGTTTCATCGAATTGAAGTGGTATCGCGAAACGGCCCCGGGTGTCAACCGAAGTTCTCATTTCGTGTGCAACCGAAGAAGGATCCGCGATCACCGACGTCGAAAAACGGGCTTGCAGTACCCCGAGAACCGTTCAGCTTTCGCCCGTCTGTTGGATTGCTGCTAGTCTCCAGGCGTGGTGAATCTTCAGTTGAACGCGGTTCAGTGACGATTTGAAACCCGATGGTCGGGAACAGCCGGACAGTGTTCAGTCGCCAAACAGCACCCGTTCAAATGAATACAAAACTGTATGTTGGAAACCTGTCGTTCAATACGACGGAAAATGACCTCCAAGACGCCTTTGCCGCCCACGGCCCGGTGTCCGAGGTGAACCTGATGGTGGATCGCGCCACCGGCCGCTCCCGCGGCTTCGCGTTCGTCACCATGGGCACGCCCGAGGGGGCTCAGTCCGCGATCAGCGCCATGCACGGCGCCCGGCTCGACGGACGTGAACTCACCGTCAACGAAGCCCGTCCGAAGGAGGAGCGTCCGCGCTCCGGCGGTTTCGGTGGCGGTGGTGGTGGCGGTGGCTACGGCGGTGGCGGTGGCGGCGGCGGCCGCGGCGGTTGGGGCGGGGACCGTGGCGGTTCCCGTCGCGGCGGTGGCGGCGGCGGGCGCTACTAAGCCCACGACGCATCAGAGGATTTCAAGGCGGCCCGAATGGACGGGCCGCCTTTTTGTTTTGCGGAGGCTTCCGCGGACGGCCGGGGATGCGTCCCCGGATGCCCTGTCCGCCCCGAAACCGGATGCCCCGCGCCCTCGACGTTCCCGTACCAACGACCCCGCCGTGGTGTGCGGACCGCCCGGTGATTGCCGCATCGGCGCCTCGCGATACCCTGCGACCATGGCCTATGACTCCTTTCGCGAGTGGGTGGATGCGCTCGATCGCGCCGGTGAACTGAAACGGATCCGCGAGCCGGTGGCCACGGAGCTGGAGATCACCGCCCTCGCGGACCACGAGATGAAGTCGCCCGGCGGCGGGCGCGCCTTGCTGATTGAACGGCCCACCATTGGCGGCGTCGTTTCGCCCTTCCCGGTCGCCATCAACACCCTCGGATCCTGGCGCCGCATGGCGCTCGGCCTGGGAGCAGCATCCGTGGACGACGTCGCCGCCGAACTCGGCGCTCTCGTTCATGCCCGGCCACCCGGCTCACTCCGCGAAGCCCTCCATTTGCTGGCCAAAGGCCTCGAACTCCGCCACGCCCGACCGCGACGGGTGTCTTCCGGTGCCTGCCAGGAGGTGGTCCACCTGTACGACGCACCCCGGCCACACACAGACCCCTGGCCCTCCGCGCCGCGGGTTGAGGACGGACCCCAGTCCATTCCCCTTCCCACACTGCGGGACCTGCCAATCCTCCAATGCTGGCCTTTGGATGGCGGCCGATTCATCACCCTGCCCTGCGTCGTCACCCAGGATCCGGACACCGGGGAGCGCAATCTTGGGATGTACCGGATCCAAGTTTACGACGGCCAGACCACGGGCCTCCACTGGCAGTTGCAGAAGGTCGCGGCGCGACACGGTCGCCGTTACTTCGAAACCGGCCGACGCATGCCGGTCGCGATCGTCCTGGGTGGCGACCCCGTGTTCGCATTTGCCGCCACCGCGCCACTGCCCGACGGCCTCGACGAACTGCTGCTCGCGGGCTTCCTCCGTCGCCGCTCGGTGGACTTGGTCCGGTGCCGGACCGTGGATCTGGATGTCCCCGCCGGCGCCGATTTCGTGATCGAGGGTTACATGGATCCGCGGGAACCCCTTCGCGAGGAAGGTCCGTTCGGCGACCACACCGGGTATTATACCCTTCCGGAACCCTACCCGGTCTTCCATGTCACGGCGATCACCCACCGGCGCGACGCCGTCTATCCGGCCACCATCGTGGGACGGCCTCCCATGGAGGACTTCTACATCGGCAGCGCCTCCGTGAAGCTGTTCCTCCCGGTCTTCCGAATGAACTTCCCGGAGATCGTGGACATTGCCCTCCCGGCGGAAGGGGTCTTTCACAACCTGGTCTTCGTGAGCATTCGCAAGACCTATCCGATGCAGGCCTACAAGATCATGCACGGTCTCTGGGGCATGGGGCAGATGATGTTCACGAAGTATCTGGTCGTCGTGGACGCCGGAGTGGACGTGCACAATACCAGCGAGGTCTTGTTCCATCTTTGCGCGAACACCGACCCCGAACGCGATGCGCTGTTCACCCGGGGACCTTCGGACGTACTGGACCATGCCACCGCGGAAATCGCCGTGGGCAGCAAGGTCGGATTTGACGCGACCCGCAAGCTGCCCGGCGAAGGCTTCCGGCGCCCCTGGCCGCCTCTCATCCGGATGGATCCCGAAGTCGAACGGAAGGTTGCCGAACTATTGCGACGCCTGAAGGACTGAAGCCGCGCGGCGGCGCGTGCGCGTCCCCTTCGGATCAATCCCGCGGTGGGACCAGGTCCAGGCGCTCGAGGGCTGTGGCCAGAATCCGGCAGACGCCCCGGGCAGCAACCGGAGTCAGGTGCAGGCCATCGGTATAGCTCAGCCGAAGGCCCTCCTGCTGGCTCAGCCGGAGGAGGTCCACCAGCGGCAGTCCCAGGTCGGCGGCGATGCGGTCCGCTTCATTGGGAGCCTCCGGCACCGCCGGATCCGCCCGACCCGCGGGCACACGGATCAGGACCACCCGAATGCCGGACGCTCCCAATTCACCAATCCATCGCCGGATGCGGGGCTGCCATTCGGGGTCCATGGCCTCCGCCTCCCGGGCGGCCTCGTCGGGCGGGACCCTCCTGGGAACCGGATCACCACCCCCACCCCCTTCACCTCTCCGCTCCTTGAGCCAGCCGTAGAGCACGGTGGAGGGCCGGGCCTCAGCCCGGGTCACCGGCACCCACCGGCTCAACGTCAATCCGAAGCCGCTCGCCAGATCCAGCAATTGCCGGTCGTTCGGACCCGGACGCTTTCCGAGCAGATGCACCTCCAGGAGCACCAGCCGCGTTCCTTGAGGACGCTGACTCACCAGCCGGAGTCCGGTTTCCGGGCTGGCGCCGTCGAGTCCCAGATTCGCGAGGCCCGCCAGCGGTGTCCCGTCGAAGTACGAGGGCAAGAGGCGTCCGGAAATCGAGGTCCCGACCAGGGCTGCCGGCGCCGGCGGACCGAGCAGCCATTGTTCGACTCTCAGGCGGTTGGCCTCGTAGTTGGTCTCCGCCAGTTCGGGCCGGGGCAGCCAGTGCAGCGCAGCCGCCCATGCCCCGGTCAGCAGCGCCGTCATCGCCATGATCCGCACCGACTGGCGCAGGGTGTTTTCGGGAACCGCCATCAGAACTGGAAGTAAATGAACGTTCCCGGAGGACCCGAGTTGGTCACGATGAGAAACATCATCACCGAATACCCTGCCCACGAGACCCGCTCCCGCCGCGCCAAGGTCCAGCGGGCGCGAACCCGCGCCAGCGCACCCCACAGTTCCCAAAGAACGACCGGTGCCGAGAACACGGCGATCACGTACAGGGCCTGGATCTGCGGCGCCCCGCCGTTATGGACCACGCTCCGAACGTATTCGATGACGTGACGGAATTCCGGGAGCTTGAAGAGCAGCCAGAGCGCCGACACTGCGGAGAAGGTGATCCCCGCTCTGACGACGCCTCCAGGCGTCCATCCGTCGGGCACCGGTTCGCGATGCCGGTTGAACATCAGTCGTTCTCCAGCCAGCAGGAGCCCGTGGGCCGAGCCCCAAATGGCGTAGCTCCATGCCGCGCCGTGCCACAGCCCCCCGAGGAACATCACGATGAACAGATTCCGGTAAGTCACCACTGTCCCGCTTCGGTTGCCCCCGAGGGGGATGTAGAGGTACTCCCGGAGCCAGGAGGACAGCGTGATGTGCCAGCGCCGCCAGAACTCCGTGATGCTCCGGCTGAGGTACGGATGGTTGAAATTTACGGGCAGTTCGTAGCCGAACAACCGCCCCAACCCGATGGCGATGATCGAATAGCCCGCAAAGTCCGCCAGGATCTGAAAGGAGAACGCGTACAGCAGAGCGATCAGGTTGATCCTCGGCAGCATCAGGAATTCCGGGTACCGGAGGCCCTCGGTCACCTCCTTCAGATTGTCCGCCACCACCATCTTGAGGAAAAATCCCAGGATCAGCGTCCGCACCGCGGCGTCCCATTGCACGTCGCGAAGCCGTTTGGGTCGGATTTGGTGGAAGAACTCGCCGGCTTTGACGATGGGCCCGGCCACGAGCTGCGGGAAGAATGCCTTGAAAAAGGTGACCTTCACATAGTGCAGGCCCACCTCGCGTCCGGTGACCGGAGGAGGCAGCCCGGCAATCCCCCGGGCCCCGGCATGCCAAGTGTCCACAATCAGGCTGATCCCCTGAAAGGTGAAGAACGAGATGCCCACGGGGAGCGGGATGTCCTGCAGCCACGGTCCCCAGCGGATCCACAACGCCTCCGGCAGGAGCACGCGGCCCAGCAACGCCGCATACTTGAAGAAGGCCAGCACCCCGACGTTGTAAACCAGGGCTCCCGCCAGAACCGTTCGCCGCCGCAGCGGGGCCCGCCCGGCGGCAATCAACTCCTGGGAGGCCACCGCATTCACCAGGGCGGACAGCGCCAGCAGAGGCACCAGCGAGGGGTTCGCCCAGCCATAGAAGACGAAGCTGGCCAGGGTCAGCACCCCGACCTGCCACCCCTGCCGCCGGCCCCAGTAATGGAGCATCAGGACCACCGGCAGGAAGACCGCAAACGACCAACTGACGAACAGCATGAGGCGCGAACCCGCGGCCGGTAGAAGACGGGACCGTCGGGGTGCGGACAAGCGATTTGCCGTTCAGGTCGCTCCCGGCCGCCGCGCCCCGCACCCGAACGCGCCACCCCTAGACACTCCGGAGTTGAGTCAACGGCCCACATCGGGAGACTCCCGCGAACGCCGGCCCCGGCGTTTCCCTATGTGCGGCCTCTGCGGGATCTGGAATTTCGAGCCGGCCCGGACCGTGGATCCGGAGCTGCTCTCCCGAATGACCCGACGCCTTCGCCACCGGGGTCCGGACGAGGAGGGCCTGCACCTCGATGGACCCATCGGACTCGGCTTCCGCCGGTTGAGCATCCTCGACCTCGCCTCGAGCCATCAGCCGATGTCCACGCCCGACGGCTCGCTTTGGATCGTCTTCAACGGGGAGATCTACAACTTCCGGGACTTGCGGCCGGTGCTGGAGCGGGAACGTCCGTTCCACACCTCCGGCGACACCGAGGTCCTGTTGAATGGATTTGCCGTCCACGGTCCCGGAATTGTGGACCGTTTGCGCGGGATGTTCGCCTTCGCGGTCTGGGATGCGGTCGCCCGCGAAATGACCCTCGCGGTGGACGGCTTCGGGAAGAAGCCGCTGTACTACGCCCTGGACGCCCGCCGCCTCGTCTTCGGCTCCGAGCTCAAGGTCTTCCTCGAGCTGCCGGACCTGCCCCTGGAGCCGGACCCCGAGGCCATTGATGAGTACCTTGCCAACGGGTTTATCGCGGCCCCGCGGACCATCTATCGCAACGTCCGCAAGATGCCTCCGGGCACGCTGTTGACCGTGCGCTCCGGAGGCGCTGTTCGCCAGCACACCTATTGGACTCCCACGTTGCGCCCGCCGGACGCCTGGCGTCGGGATCCGGCCTCCGACCTCGCTGCCGAACTTCGCGGGCATCTGGAGACCGCCGTCCGGCTGCGGATGATCAGCGATGTCCCCCTGGGGGCGTTTCTCAGCGGCGGCCTCGACAGCAGCGCCGTGGTCGCGCTGATGAGCCGGGAGACCTCGCAGCGCCTGCGCACCTTCTCGATCGGCTTCTCCGACGACCCCGACGACGAGAGCCCGTATTCGGCCCTGGTCGCCCGCCATCTCGGCACCGACCACACCCATGAGGTCGTCTCGGCGGCGCAACTGGCCGGGGCCGCTCCCGATCTCGTCCGCCATTTCGACGAGCCGTTCGCCGATGATTCCATGGTGCCGTCCTGGTTTGTCTGCCGGCTGGCCCGGCGGGAGGTGACCGTCGCGCTCAGCGGCGATGGGGGGGACGAAGTTTTCGGAGGGTACACCTGGTATCGCCGCGCCTGGCGCCAGCACTGCCTCCAATCGTGGATTCCCAAGCCCCTGCGGCCGGCAGCGGCCCTTCTTGCCCCGGTGCTTCCGGCAAAGCTCGGGGATTATCTGCGGCGCCTCCCCTCCGGACCCCTCTCCTGGCGGATCGAACCGCCATTTTTCGACCGCGAGGCCCGGTCCAGGCTTTACCACCCCGAGATGCGCACTTCCCTCGGCGCATCCAATCCCGACCGGGAACGCGAGGTCGTCGCGTCGAACCCCGCGCTGCCATTGCTCTCGCGCCTGCAGACCCTCGACCTCGCCGGATACCTGCCCGCGGACATCCTGGTGAAAGTGGACCGCGTTTCGATGCGCGAGTCCCTGGAGGTCCGGAGCCCGCTCCTCGATGCCAGGGTCTTTGAGTTCATGGCCACCGTTCCGGCACCGCTGAAACTGGGTCGTCGCGGCTCCAAATGGCTGCTGCAGCAGGCCGTCCGGGATCTCCTGCCTCCCGCGATCCTTGCCCGGCGCAAGCGGGGATTCGACGTCCCGCTCGCCACCTGGTTTCAGGGTCCCCTGCGTCCGCTGCTGGAAGAACTGCGCCGGGCACCGACCCTGGGACTCCATGCGTGGCTGGATCCCGGAGCCGTTCGCGCTGCCTTGACCCTGCCCGAGATGCCAAGTCCCCGTTTGTCCAGGCAGGCCTGGGCGTTGCTCTGCCTGGAGCTCTGGACCCGTCACGCGTCCGCTTCTCCCGGTCCATGAATCCGCTGCGCCTGCTGGTCTGTATTGACAGTCTTGCCGCCGGAGGAGCTCAACGTCAGACGGTCCAGCTGCTCACACGGCTTGACCGCTCCCGTTTCGAGCCCCGGGTGGTCTCGCTGCACGGCTCGCGGATGTCCCTGAGCCGCCACTTCGTTCCGGACCTCGAGGCCGCCGGCCTGCCCGTCCGGGAACTGGATCGCCGGTGGCATTGGTCGGAGCTTCCCGGGTCGCTTCGGGACCTCCAAAACGCCCGCCGCGCCTTCCGTCCGCACCTGATCCATTCCATCAGCCACCACTGCAATCACCTCACTCGTGCCCTCCGGCTGCTGCCGGGACCCCCCTTCCGTCTCTTGACCGCCATCCGCACCGAATACAACCGCCGGCAGCTCCGCAACGAACGACTGGAGCAGTGGCTTTCCGATCGGGTGGTGTGCAACAGCCCGGCCATGGAAGTCCGCCTCCGGGAACAGGCCCGAATTTCTTCCGCCCGGCTGCGCTACATCCCCAACGGCCTGGATGTCTCCCAGTTTGCCACTTCCCCGGATCCCGGGCTCCGGGAGCGTCTCTCGCCCGGGCGACGACGGGTCGGTCTCATGATGGCCCGGATCACCGAACAGAAGGCCCCGCACCTGCTTTCCGAAGCCTTGGGATCTCTCCGGCTTCAGGGCCGGCTTCCGTCGGATGTGGTCTTCTGGATCGTTGGAGAGTCGGACAGCACCGCCGCGATGGAACGATTGACCGCTTCGATTCGTCGGCATGATCTGCAGCGTCAGGTCCTCGTTCTCCCTTCGAGCTCGGGTCCGGCTGCCTTCTACCACGCCACGGACTTCACGGTGTTGACGTCCCTTTGGGAAGGGACCCCCAATGTGGTTCTGGAGTCCCTGGCTGCCGGCCGCCCCGCGCTCGTTTCCGAGGCCGCCAACGCCTGCGGGCTGATCCGAGCGGGTACCGACGGGTGGGTGGTGCCGACCGCCGATGGCGACGCTCTGGCCGATGCGTTGGCGTCCATTCTCTCCCTCGACGACCGCGCCCTTGAGCATTTCGGTCCTGCCTGCCGCCTCCGGGCCTCGATGTTTGACCTCCCCGCGATGGTTTCGCGCTATGCCGCCCTCTACGAGGAGCTGGTCCCCGGTCCCTGTTAGAGCAACCGCTGCTGCCGTTCCTCGATGGCGACTTCAGGCCCAAGCCCGCTGGCCCGGGCCCGGCGGCGCTCCAGGAGGTGCTTTTCCATCGAGCTGGCGTAGGGCACCGGGTAATCGCCGTTGTAGCACGCCAGACAAAAATGCTCCTTCGGATGCCCGGTCGCCGCGACCATGCCATCCTCGGTGAGGTACCCCAGGGAATCCGCGTGGAGAAACTCCCGGATCCCTTCGCGGGTATGCGTTGCGGCCATCAGCTTGTCCCGGTCCGGAAAATCAATGCCGTAGACGCACGGATTGACGTGCGGGGGGCAGCTCACCAGGAAGTGAACCTCCGTGGCCCCCGCCTCCTTCATGCTGATCACCCGGGCCTTGCTCGTGGTTCCCCGGACGATGGAGTCGTCCACGATGATCACCCGCTTGCCGCGCACCAGATCGGCGATCAGGTTCAACTTCACCCGGACCGCGAAGTCCCGCACGAACTGTGATGGCTGGAGGAAGCTCCGACCGACGTAGTGATTCCGGACGAACGCCATTTCGAACGGGATGCCGCTTTCGAGCGAGTACCCGAGTGCCGCACACACGCCGCTGTCCGGGACGGGAACGACGATATCGGCCTCGATCCGGTTCTCGCGGGCCAGCTGCCGGCCCATTTCCACACGGGCTCGATACACATTCCTTCCGTCAATCGACGAATCCGGCCTGGCGAAATACACGTACTCGAAGATGCACAAGGCCCTCCGCTTCTGCTCGGGAAAGGCCTGCACGGAGCGAAGACCGGTTCGGTCAATGATCACGATCTCGCCGGGTTCAACGTCCCGGATGAACTGGGCTTTGGTCAGGTCAAAGGCACACGTCTCGCTGGCGAGAACGTAGGCCCCTGTTTCCGTCCGGCCGATGCTCAGCGGCCGAAAGCCGTGCGGATCGCGAACCCCGATGAGCTCCGTCTCGGTCAGAAGCACCAGCGAGTAGGCTCCCTGGATCCGGTGCATCGCCTCGATCAGGGCGCTTTCGTGGCCTCCCGCCCGTTCCGGCTGGGCGAGCAAGTGGAGGATGATCTCCGAATCCACCGAGGTCTGGAAGATCGAGCCCCGGGTCTCCAACTCGTCCCTCAATTCCAGCGCGTTGGTCAGGTTGCCGTTGTGGGCGATGGCGATCTTGCCCTTGACGCAGTCCACCGTCAGGGGTTGGGCATTCCGCAGGTTCGACGAGCCCGCGGTCGAGTACCGGGTATGGCCAATCGCCGCGTCGCCGCGAAGCGTTTTGAGCAGAGGCATGTCGAAAATCGCCGGCACGAGGCCCATGCCCCGGTGGACGTTGAAGTCCTCGCCGTCAAACGACACAATTCCCGCCGATTCCTGACCCCGATGCTGAAGGGCGTACAACCCGTAGTAACTCACCACTGCGGCTTCAGGATGGCCAAAAACTCCAAAAACCCCGCAGTAGTGTTTTGGCCTGAGATCCACGTGACGGGGCCAAAGATGGAGGGTCGCCGACCGAACAAAAGGAAATTTGCGGGCCCCAACGCGCCCCGGGTCCAAACCGGAGGCCGACAGTGTGCGGATGTCCTGCCAATAACCCTAGCCGCTCTCCAGATTTGGGGATATCCCGGGCCTTGAAACCAAGATCTTCCCAGCGGAGACGTCCTGACAAGGGCCTGCCATCAGCGGGACGACCGACTTGTTCCATTTGTTCACACCCCCTACTAATAGCTTCCTCTTTCCCTGAAACATACAATACTTGGGCACAACATGAAGTTCGCGATCGCCAAGGAGCAGCTCTTGACCGGCCTCCAGGCTGTCCAAAACATCGTCGGCTCCCGAACAACACTGCCCATCCTTTCCAACGTGCTCCTCTCTGCCGCCAGCGGCAGACTGGAGCTGATCGCCACGGACTTGGACGTGACGATCAGTTGCAGCGTGGATGCTCAAATTGTGGAACCCGGTCGCTCAACGGTGCCGGTCAAGAAGCTCCTCGGCATTTCCCGCGAATTGGCGGCTCCAGAAATTGACATCTCCGTTGACGATAAAGCTGTGATGACGCTTCAGGCTGGCGGCTCGTTTTATCGCATTAACGGGCTCAGCGCGGATGACTTCCCTCCCCTGCCAACGTTCAGCCAGTCGAAGGCGGTCTCCCTGGCCCAGGACCAGTTGAAGGCCATGCTTCGGAAGACGTCTTTCGCGGCGTCCACCGACGAGGCCCGCTACGTGTTGAACGGGATCTTCTTCAGCTTCCGAGAACACAAGGTCACGTTGGTCGCAACCGATGGGCGCAGGCTGGCTTTGGCCGACGAAGAGGCGGACGTCCCGCAGGATGCCCATGCTGAGTTCATCGTGCCGAACAAGGCGATCAACGAGGTCAACCGCCTTTTGGGGACCCATGGAGCGGTGGAAATACGGTTCTCGGAGAATCAGGTGGCATTTCGGAAGGCCGGGGAAGGTGAATTGGAAGTGCTGATTGTCTCGAAGCTGGTGGATGGCAATTACCCCAACTATCGCCAGGTCATACCGCCAGAGCCCCACGAAAGGATTCCGCTGCCCCGCGAGGAGTTTCTTGGGGCGCTGCGCCGGGCCGAGCTCATGACGAGCGAGAAGAGCAACTCGGTCAAACTGACCTTCAGCCGGAATCAACTGGCGATCACGGCCAACACCCCGGAAATCGGCGAGGCCCGGGAGACACTGGCCATCAAATACCAGGGCAAGGATATTGCCATCGCATTCAACCCTGCGTACCTGCTGGATCCGCTGAAGGCCCTTGATGAGGAAGAAGTTGCCTTCGAGCTGATTGACGATCTCAGCCCCGGGGTACTGAAGACAGCCCGGCCTTTTCTGTACGTCATCATGCCGATGCGAATGAGCTAGGAGGCCGCCCGGACGGGCGAATCGGTCGGTCGGGTCCGCTGGGGTTGTGGGAAACCAAGCTTTTGACCTTGCGGGGGGGATGCACCGGTCCTGACGATGGACTCCGGATGACCACCGCAGATGCTGGAGCGGATACCGGGGCTCGGGGACCCGAGGCGGCCCCGCTTCCCTGGCGGTCGCTGGTTCCCGGCGCCTTGATTGCGGCGTGGTGGGTCCGGGATCTGTCCTACCAGTGGCGATCGCTGGTGGAGTATCAGTACGGGTGGATCGTGCTTTTGTTGACAGGGTTTCTCGTATGGGAACGCATGCCTGGACGGCCAAAGGACGATCAGCCTGTCAGTCTGGGCGTCGGCCTGCTGGTCGCAGCGCTGGGGGCGCCGTTGGTCGCCTTGGGTGAGTTGTACCGGATAGGCGTAGCCAGAACACCAGCGTCTTCGATGGCGTTGAGCCTGGGCTGCGCGCTCTTTCTCGTGGCCAATGTGTTGGTGTGTGCCGGACCAAGAACCCTGCGCCATTTCCTGTTTCCGCTGGGGTTTTTCTTCCTGGCGGTGCCGATCCCCAAGATTGTCTGGAACCCCGTTGTGTTTGGTCTGCAGTCATTGATCACCTGGCTCAATGTCGAGACCCTGAATCTGCTGGGCATTCCCGCGGAGCGGACCGGCCACGTGATCCAGCTCCCGGGATGCAGGGTGGGTGTGGATGAGGCGTGCAGCGGCATCCGAAGTCTGCAGTCGAGCCTCATGGCGGCATTGTTTGTCGGCGACCTCGTGCTGAAGCGGCCGGTATGGAAGGTGGTGTTCCTGGTGGCCGGAGTCGTCCTGGCGATGGTGGGAAACTTTCTGCGCTCACTGTACTTGTCGCTGACCGCCAACCGGCTCGGACCCGAGGGCCTCAAAGCGATCCATGACACCGCGGGCTGGAGCGTGCTGGTGTTCACCGCGGTGGGGGTGGTTGCCCTGGCCTGGTGGTTCACGCGCACGGAGGAAGGAAGCGAGGAAGAGGACGCTGGGGGCGAGAGCAGACCGGGGTGACCATGGAGGCAGGCCATCAGAGCTGGTGGGTTGCACATACGCGGGCCCGTTGCGAGAAAAAGGTCGCCGGATGGTGCGAACGGGAAGGGTGGAACCATGAGCTGCCGCTGTTGCGGAGCCGGAAAAGGTATCGAGGAAAGCAGGTCGAGTTCCTGAAACCCTTGTTCCCTGGATATGTGTTCGTCCGGATGGGCCCCCAGGCAGCGAACCGGCTGCGGTCGCAGGCTGCGGTCGCAAACCTGCTGGCACCACCCGATCAGGTGGAGTTTGAGATCCAGCTCTCAGAGATTTGCCGGGCGACGGACGGTGGGCTGGCGATTCGCGCGGTTCCGGAGGTGCTGGCGGGGCGACGGGTTCGGATCCGTACGGGACCGTTGGAAGATCTGGAGGGTCTGGTGATCGAGAGCGGTGGGTCACGCGAAGTGATCCTTCGACTGGACTTCATTGGCCAGGCCGCCGCAATCCACGTGGCTTTCGAAGACCTCGAAGTCGTCTGAGACGAGGCATCCTCAGGGACGGCGGTCGCGTCCACACCAGAGGAAGGCGTTGGGTCGCAGGTAACCGTCGGCGACGGCAAAACGGTCGAAGGACGCCAGGAGGTCGGCCAGCGGGTGCACCACAGCGTCGGGACCGCGCAGCCCCCCCAGGAGGCGGTAAATGAACGAGACCCCGTTCCTGAACTCCAGTTCGTCAAACCGGCGGCGGAGCGCCGCGAGGATTTGATCGCCGGAGGAAGCGTTGTCGTTGGGAGATTGACCCCGTTCGTGGGGGTCGCGTTCTGTCAGGTATTCCGTCCTGATCTCCCCGGTGTACTGGCGCCAGGCCGCCGGGTCGCGGAGGGTGGGGGCGAGGGAGGGCTCGTACCAGTGGCCGGTGGCGGCCAGCAGGCCCCGGATCAGGGCCACCACGGCGGCGTCCTCCTGCCGCCACTGTTCGTGACAGGGCTCCAGGCAGAGCAGGAGACCGCCCGGGACGAGACGGTCAGCGGCCCGTTGGAGGACCGCGTCGGGATCGGGAAAGTGGTGGATGACACCAGTGAATGTAATGGCGTCGAACTGTCCTTCAGCCTCCTCCAGCGATCGCACTTCGTAGTCCAACGATCCAAAGTCGGGATCCCTGGGCGAGGAGGCGAGTGCGGCCCGGGCGGCCTCGATCGCCTTGGAGGCGATGTCAATGCCGGTGACCCGGTAGCCGGCCCGGGCGAGTTCGAGCGAGTAGTAGCCCGGGCCACATCCCACATCGAGGATGGACAAGCCGTGCCGGCCGTGCCGGCGGAGAAACTCCAGAAGCACCTGGACATGCTCCCCCAGGTAGAGGCGGGCGAAATGCGGATCGCGCCAGAAGCTCTTGTAGAAGTACTCGCATTTGGCCGCGCGACGGAGGTCGGGAATGAAGCCCGCGTCGCGGCGTTCCGAGATCCGCTGGTCGAAGGCCGCAGCCTCGGCGTCGAGCGAGGGGTCGGAAGGCGGTTGGCGGGAACCGAAGGCCGGCATGGATGCAGGATGAGGGGGCAAGGCCCGGGTCGGAAGGGGCAATTTGACGGAAGCCTCCGCAGATGCCGGGTGGACCCTGAAGCGCCCACGGGATCACCGTGGGGCGCTTGAGGATCCGGGGTTGTGGAGATTGAGACCGCGCTCACATCGAATCCGGCCGGAGCGAATCGTATCGTCAAGCCGCGCGAGACTTTCCTGAAGATGGGAGCGGGGGGCCGCCGGATGATCGAGGTGATACACGATGGCCCGGCCGTAGACGAACTTGCGGCGCCGGCCGAGATGATAGAGACGGGTCCCAAGATCAGAATCCTCCCCGACACCCCATCCGGTGTAGGCCTCGTCGAAGCCGTTCACGGCAATCAGGTCATCCCTCCAGGCCGCGAGATTGCAACCGATGATGCCGCGCTGGGCGGTGTCGCGGCGCACAATAGCCCATGGGAACCGGAAGGCCTTGGGCACGCCGGTGAGACGTCCGAGGAGCGCCCAAAGGAGAAGAGGTGTGCGGGCGGGATCGAAGCCCGGGACCCAGCGTTCCCGGATGAAGCAGCGGCGTCCCTGGACCCAAAACCCCCGCTCCGCCAGCGCCCGATGATCCTCAACGAACCTGGGGTGAGGGACACAGTCGCCGTCCGTAAATACCAGGTAGTTTCCGGACGCGTCCCAGACGGCCTGGTTGAGGAGAATCGTCTTGCGGAACCCGTCGTCAGGCTGCCAGAGGTGGCGCAAGGGGAATCCCGTCTGCGACCTCCAGGTCGCAATGCAGTCCCGCGTCGGCGGTCCGGACCCATCGTCGGCGACCAGCACTTCGCCGGGTGGGACCGATTGAGAGGCCAGGGCCGCAATGACCCGAGTCAGGGTGTCCGGGCGATTGTAGGTGCTGACGACGATGGAGACGTTGGGGGACGACATCGGGATCAGCGGGAACCGCCGGAAGGGGGCACTGGGGTCCGGCTGGCGTGCAGGTGCTCGTAAAGGCGGGTGTGGCGGAAGAGCGTGGAATAGGCGGTGGAGAAGGCGATGAAGAATCCGGGATAGCCATCGAGGAATCCGGCGCGAATGACGTACGCCCGGAAAAATCTCCAGAGGGAGCGAGTGATGACTGGCGGAGCCGACCACCGATCACCGCGATCGAGCTGCTGTCGCAGGTGAATGTCCGAGAAGTAGGCGATCTTGGAGAGGTAACTTGAGATCGTCGGGTTGCTGTAGTGCAGCAGGTCACCGCGAAGACGGCCGGTGGTTCCATGGACGATCAGGCGATCGTGCGGATCCTCCCCTCCCCACCGCGCTGCGCCGGCGCGCCAGAGGCGGGTTTGACGGTCGGGATACCAGTCGCCGTGCCGGATCCAACGACCGCAGAACGCGGTCAACCTGGGAAAGGAGTACGCGGGGTGCGGCACCTGCAGTCCCGGGCACCCCAAAAGATTTCGGAGCTCCTTTTGCAGGTTTTCGCTGATCACTTCGTCGGCATCGAGTCCAAGAATCCAGGGCATCGAGGCCTTGCTGGCGGCGGCATTCTTCTGGGCGATGTGCCCCTTCCAGGGCTCCCGGTGGATCCTGGCGCCATGCTGCCGGCAGATCGCCTCGGTCCCATCCCGCACGTCATCATTCAGGACCACGATGATTTCAGAGGCCAGCGGTTCCACGCTGGCCAAGGCGCGGCCGATGCGGGCCTCCTCGGCTCCGGAAATCATGCACACGGCCAGCGGCAATCGGTCCATGGGCGGGTTCGCGTCGTCAGGCGAGGGCGGGCTTCAAGGACTCGAGGAACCGGAGGATCCGGGCGGCCTGGGCGTCCCAGGAGTATTCCCTGAGGATATGGGCGCGGATCGCCTGGCCGCGCAGCCGCAGGGCCTCGCGATCCATGGCGGCGATCCGGGTGAGCTGGGTGCGCAGGCTGGTGTTGAAGTCCTGGGGATCCAGGTAGAAGGCGCGGTCGCCGAGCACGCGATCCACGCCGCCCGTGGCGGTGGTGAGAATGGCGCGTCCGGTCATCGCATACTCGAAGATCTTGGAGGGAAAACTGTTTTCCAGACCCCAAATGTTGAGCCGTGGGTTGATCAGCACATCCACCTTTTGCGCCCAACCCAGGCAGTCGGATTGGCGGGGCAGCAGACCGTCGAAGACGAAGGAGGTCTGGCGATCCGCCAGAGCCTTGAGCTCTCCGGACAGGGCACCAAAGCCGCAGGCGAAGAGCCGCCCGGGAACCGCGGCGTCGAGGAATCCCCCGACCATTGGCACCACGCTGGCATGCGCGGCCAGCGCCCCGAAGTAGCCGAAGTCAATCGGACCGGTCCGTGGCGCTTCAATCGGGGGTTCGTAGGAGAAATTGAAGGCCGAGGGCATCCACAGCCACGGGATGCCCAGCGGTGTGAAGAATTTCTCGGTCCCGATGCCAAAGGAAATGCAGCCATCGTACCAGGCGATCGCGACCGAGTCCGGGACCTGCATGGGCTTGAATCGGTGGCGAAACCTGCGGAAGGGGGGCATGGCCTGGCCGAGGAGGGCGGAATCGGCGAAGACCAGCACGATCCGGGGGCGGGGCTCGCGGGAGCGCAGCCAGCGGACGAAGCGGTTGAAGACCGGGTTGAGGTTGCGGACGAGGACGATGTCCGGCGGACCCGAGCGGGAGACCGTCTGGCGATAGTCGTGCTGCAATTGACGCCAGGAACGCCATCGGTGCCACAGTTCCGGGGGCCGGTTCCAAAGCACCAGTTCGGACTCCAAACCGAAGGAGCTGTCCCGGGGTTCCAGGGCGCCAAACACTTCGCTCCCGAGCAGGGTGACATTGCGCAGTTCGGCGTGTCGGGAAAGAGCCTCGGCCATGCGCGTCTCGGTGGCGTGACCGGCGGGATTCACCGCGGGAAAACGACCGATCACCCCGGGGGGGAAGGCGTTGGTGAGGTTCAGGATTCGGAGACGCCGATCGCTCATGAGGCGTCGTCCACGCTATGGGCAGCGGTCCGGGCAGGCAAGGACCGGGACATCGGGCGGAAGCCACGCGAGCGGGTTTGGGGGCGGCAAGCCTGAGGGAACGAAGGCGTGGAATCGGTTGAACCACCGGCGGCGGAGATGGTAGGACGCCCGTACGGGTGAGTGTCGCCACATTCTTCGAACGTACACGCGGTGCGCGCAAGATCCTGATCGTGGACCTCGGGTTTCTTGGGGATTCGGTGCACCTGATCCCGGCCTGCTGGGATCTCAAGCGGCAGTATCCGGATGCGGAATTGCACACCCTGTCGGCGACGGTCGGCGCCGAAGTGTTGAAGCTGGCACCGTGCGTGGATCGGGCTTGGGCCTATCCGTTGGGAAATCCAAGCCCGCCTTGGTGGCGCCACCTCGACATCCTGGGGGCCATCCGCAGGGAACGCTTCGATGTGGCGATCAGTTTCAGCGGCGGGGATCGTCCGGTCCTCGTCACGGCCCTGTCGGCGGCCCGGCACCGACTGGCGCATGACAACGGACGCCGGCATTTCTACAACCGCTGGATCGTTCCGGACTGGGTGCCGCGGCGGGATCGTCGGGATCCGGTGTTCGAGCAGCGCCGGCAGGTGCTGGCCGCCGCGGGGATGGCTCTGGGGCCGGTGCGGTTTGATCTGGACCTCCCCTGGGAGGTGCGTGACTGGGCCCGGGACCAGATGGCCGGGGGAGCGATTCATGTCTCGCCCAATGCCAGCCACGTGCTCAAGGAATGGCCGATGGAGAGCTGGCGGCGGCTGATCCCGGTGCTGACGCGCGCCACGGGTCGCCCCGTGGTGGTCACCGGAGACGGATCGGAGCGGGAGCAACGACGGCTGAAGCGCCTCGAAGGGGCCGTCGGCGGGGCGACGCTGCGGGTGATTCAGGAGAGGCTGAGCCTGGCCCGGCTGGCGGCGTTGCTCGAACAGTCGGCATTGCATGTGGGGGCGGATTCCGGAGTGACCCACCTGGCATTCGCCCTCGGCCGGCCCACGGTGACCGTGTACCGCGAATACGACGGTCGTCTGGAATGGACACCCCCGGGCCCACGGCATCGGCAGTGTATTGTGGAATGCGCATGCATTGGTGGGCAGCCGAAGGGGTGTTTGAGCGCGGAAGTGGCCGCCTGCCTGGGTGGCATTCAACCGGAGGCCATGCTGGAGCACTGCGTTCGGGCACTCGAAGGCGGGTGATTGGGGCGGGTGGGAATCGTCCGTGGACAGGCGGATCCCGGGATTTCACGATGGGTGCGTGACGGCCTACGGGGAGCTGCTCGATGCGGTGATCGCGCATCTGGAGGCGCTGAAGGAGGGAGGGGAGCGGTTTGTCCCGGTCAACGCCGGGGCATTGGCAGCCTTGATGACTCCCCGCCCAGCCGGGGCGGCGCTTCGGGCCGGAGGAAACAGGGACCGGACCGTTCGGCAGGAAGCTGCGCTTGGATCGCGAGGTCGCGTGGTGGGTTCGGAGGTCCAAACGGGTTCCCGGACGACACCAGTGGCTGAGGTCCGTCCGCTTCCGTCCGGGGTGGGTGCCCGCTGGCAGCGAGCCTTGCCGGGAGGGGCCGGCAGGGAGGGGGTCCAACGGGGGTTGCCGCCAGCTCTGGATCCAGCCGGCCGCGAGAGGGCGATGACCGATCTGCGGCAAAGGGCCGCAACGTGCACCCGGTGCGCCCAGCTGGCGGCCGCCCGAACTTCGGTGGTGGTGGGCGTGGGCGATGTGAACGCGCGCCTGATGTTCGTGGGGGAGGCGCCCGGTGCGGAGGAGGACCGCCAGGGCGAGCCGTTTGTGGGGGCGGCCGGGGAATTGTTGACGCGAATGATCAAGGCCATGGACCTCAGCCGGGAACGCGTCTTCATCGCCAACATTCTCAAGTGCCGTCCGGACACCCCCAGTCAGGCGTCTGGAAATCGCAAGCCGACCGCCGAGGAGATGGCCACCTGTCTGCCGTGGCTCGAGGAACAGATCGAGATCATTCAACCCGCGGTCATGGTCGCGCTGGGAGCAACCGCGGTTGAAGGGTTGCTCGGAAACCAATCAGGAATCACGCGTCTCCGCGGGCGCTGGCAACGCTATCGGGGAATCCCCGTGATGCCGACGTTTCATCCGGCGTATCTGCTGCGGAAGGAGTCTGCGGGTGAAAAGCGCAAGGTCTGGGAGGACATGCTGGCCGTGATGGAACGGCTGGGCCTGCCGATCAGTGCACGGCAGCGGGGATTCTTTCTGCCGAAGCCCGGGGGAGGGTCGGCTCAGGCCTGAGCCTTCCGCCGCCGCTTTGGGGCGGCTGACGGTAGTTGGTCCAGAGCGGAGGCCAGCGCGACGTCGCGTTCGGTCAGGCCGCCCGCATCGTGGGTGGTCAGGTCCAGGATGACCCGGTTCCATCGGATGGTGATGTCCGGATGGTGGCCGGCGGCCTCCGCGACGGCGCCCACGGCATTGACGAACGCGAGGGAACCGGGGAAGTCGGCAAACGTCCACGTGCGGCTCAGGACCTGTCCGCGCCGGGTCCAGTTGGGGATGGTCCGGGCGGCGGCGCGAAGCTGGGAAGGGGTCAGACGTTTCATGAAGGATTGAATGGGCTTGATGGGACCTAATGGGAGGGTCGGACGAGCTCAATGCGCTTGAGGTCGGCGACCCCGAGATCCAGCAATTCGGCATTGGCGAACAGTTCCGTGCGGATGCGGTTTTCGGGAATCTGTGCGTCCGGTGAACCGCCGCGCGCCCGTTCGATGTCGGCAATCGCCAGGACGTCGAGAGCCACCGGGTCGCGGCTGAATCGAAGCTCATTCAGCGCGATGGCCTGGTGCAGCCGGGTGGTGTCCTCCCCCCGATACTGGCAGATCAGCGCATCGGTGACGCCAAACAACACCTTGGGCAGCACATCATCCAGAGCGCAGATTTCGGGGACGGTTTCCGCCAGGAGACCCGGGTTGTTCACGAACCGCAGCGTGTTGTCCACGCTGGCATACGCGAGGCCCAACAACTGGCCGTTGACCCCGGCGACGTTGTGGTTGAGGACCGGGGAGACCGGGACGATGTGGTTGAGCTCCTGGGAGAGCAGGCGTGAGACGAACGACCGGCGTCCGGCTCCCGGGTCCTCCTTGTTTGGGAACTCAAGGTCCCCCGCGACCAGGCGGCCCAGGACGGGTTTTTCGTAGGCTTTGAATGGGTCCGGATCCCAACCGGCATCCTCGGCGGCAATGCAGCGCACCCCGAGCTCGTCCGCCAGCCGGTACCACCCTGCCCGGCGCAAATCGGAGGGGCGCTTGTCCCAAATGGCAATCCGGCTGGAGGGATGTCCGGAGGCTTGAAGGGATTCAACAAGAGCCCGGACCACGGCGAGGCGGGTGCCGGCGACCTCGCCGGGCGCCGAGGTGACCTTGAATCCGATGGAGTCCCCGGGCGGGAGCAGGGAACGCCAGGCCTCGGAGGCGGAAGGCCGGCCGGCGAGGGCGGCGACCCCACGGTCCACCAGGTGTCGGACGACCTCGGGATTCGGAATAAACAGGGCGGTGGCTGATGAATCCTGGACCGCGAAAACGGTGGCGCGGGGTGGCGCCCCGGTCCGGAACGATTCGGCATTCGATCCCGGATCGGAGGCCATGAGCCGGACCAGCCCGACGGCGAGTCCGGCGAAGCATCTGAAGGGCAGGCCCATGTCTTGCGGCGACAATGGACGGGCGGGTGGGGGCGCGCAAAGGCGGAGAGGGGCCACGTCAGCCTCGGGCTGCGTCTTGACGCCTTGGGGCTTCCGCCCTAACCACGCTGGTGTGCGGTGGGATGCAAGGTGCGGGGCGTTGTTGTTGGGCCTCATTCTGGCCAGTGCGGGCTGTTCGCCGCGCGGGGCGGATGCCCTGCGCCGCGGCGACGAGTTGATGGCGGCTGGACGCGTCTCGGAAGCGATTCCCGTTCTCGAACGGGCCGTGGCGGACCTTCCCGGCAATGCGGCGGCGTGGAATCAGCTGGGCATTGCCTACCATGCGGTCGGGCGTCGCGGCGAGGCCCAAAAGGCCTATCTGCGGGCATTGAAGGATGATCGGGACTTCTTTGACGCCCACTACAATCTTGGGGCCCTGGAGTTCGAGCTCGGACGCTGGCGCGAGGCGGAGCGCTCCCTGCGAACTTATCTGGGTGTCGAGTCGAGCCGAACCAATGCGATCGCCTGGCAGATGCTCGGGGATTCGCTGCTGGCGTCGGGTGATTTTGAGGCGGCGGACCGGGCCCTGATGACGGCAGCCCGGCTCATGGTCAGCAACGCCCCGGTCTACAACAGCCTGGGCCTCGCCGCGGTGTCGCGGCGGCGGTTCAAGGATGCGCAGGCCTATTTTCAAGAAGCCTTGCGCCTGAACCCGCGGGATGCGGTCGCCCAGTTGAATTTGGCGATCGTCACCCAGCAACTCGGGGATCGTCAGGGGGCCGTGGAACAGTACCGATCCTACCTGGCGATGAATCCGGGTGCGTCGGACACTGCCGGCGTTGTCGAGCTTGTCCGGCAACTGGAAGCGCAGTTGGCGCCCCCACCGGGGTTGGCCACCAACCGGATCCGAACAACAAATGTGGTGGAGGCACCGGCCCGAGCGGCGCCGCCGACCAATGCACCGGCGTCGGAGCCCACGCGAATCGTCCGCGTGACCAATCCGCCGTCCCCACCGGTGGTCGTCGCAGTGACGAATCCGCCAGCGAGGCCGGCGTTGGCGGAGGCGGCGCCCACCAACGCGCCCCTGGTGCGGATCGCCCCCGCCGTACCTCCAAGGCTGGAGGTTCCCATGGAGACCGTGCCCGTAACCGAGGCTCCGGTGCTGCGTCCGGCCCGGGACGCTGCGCCTCCGGAGTCGGCCAAGGCCAGCCCGGCCCGTCAGGCGCCCGCATCCGCACCGGCCGAAGAGGGAAGTCGGCCGCCGCCGGTCCCAAATCCCGGTGAGGTGACAGCGCCAGCTCGGGGAGCCGGGAGCGGCGCCACGCTGGCGACGACCGGTCCGGCGACTGGCGAGGATAAGACGTTCTGGCAGAAGGTAAGTCCGGCGAACTGGGGAAATCCGGTTCGGTGGTTTCGAGACGATGAGGACGCCAACGCCACAAACCGGGCGCCGGCACGAACGGCCCAGCGTCCGTCATCGCCGGCGACCAACCGGTTGGCCCGTGCATCCGCCCCAAGCCCGGCCCAGAATCCGACGGTGCGGCCGTCACCGCCGCCGGTGTCGAACCCCGCACCGCCGCCTGCCAAACCAGTGATCCCTCGCTACGCTCGAAGGGGGCTTCCTTCAGCCGCACCTGGAAACCGCGCGGCTGCCGAGGTCCACGCCCGCGAGGCGGAGACGCAGGCCGATCAAACGGCCGCCCTGGCCGCCTGGCAGCGCACCATCCGGGCGGATCCGTCGTGGACCGCGGCCTGGATGCAGCTGGGGCTCCTGGGATTGGAGACCGGCAATGCGGGGATCGCGTTGGAGGCTGGGGAGGCGGCGACCGCTTTGGACCCCGCGTCAGCGCCAGCCCACCAGTTGTTCGCGGCGTCCCTGGCCCGATCCGGGTATCCCAAGGACGCCGCGGACCAGTTGGAACGGGCTGCGGCGCTGGCCCCCGGCAATGCGCAGCTTCACCTGGCCCTGGCCGGGTTGTATGCCCGCGAGCTCGGAGATCCCGAGGCCGCCAAACCGCACTATGAACGGGTGCTGACACTCGATCCGAGGCACCCGCAGGCCTCAGCCATCCGGCTCTGGCTTGCCAACAACCCGTGAGCCGTCCGTCCCGGATGGGGGCGCGGGTGAGCGGATGGGAGGAATTGTAAAGTGCCGGTAAATCGTGGGGGCGTTTCGGATCCGGTCGTTGTAGGCTGTCCGGACTCTTCACGGGATGAGCGCCGATGAGAACCAGGCAACCCGGGTGCTTGTGATTGATGACGACCGGAAATTGTGCCGGCTGATTGGAGACTACCTGGCGCCGTTGGGATACCAGGTGGAGGCGGTGCATACGGGTCCCGAGGGGGTGGCCCGGGCGGTTTCCGGGACCTGGCATGCGGTGATCCTCGATCTCATGCTGCCGGGTCTGGATGGCTTTGAAGTGCTCAAGCAGATCCGGAAGGCGGGAGACGTTCCGGTGTTGATGCTGACGGCCCGCGGCGACGAGGCGGACCGGATCGTGGGTCTGGAGATCGGGGCGGACGACTATCTGCCCAAGACATTTTCCACCCGTGAACTCCTGGCCCGCCTGAGGGCGGTGACCCGGCGGAGCGCCAGGGCGGGTTCCGGCGCGGCCTCTCTGCCGGAGGAGATCGTGGTCGGATCCCTGCGCGTCACGCCGGAGACCCGGACGGTCGTGCTGGGCGACCGGCCCCTGGATCTCACGCCGGTGGAATTCGATCTCCTGACGCTGCTCGCGCGGTCGAAGGGGAGGGTTCGCACCCGGGAATCCCTGCTGGAGGAGGCCAGAGATCGGGACTTCGACGTCTTCGACCGGTCCATAGACGTCCACATCTCGGCATTACGGCGAAAACTGGGTGATGACCCCAGAAACCCGCGGTTCATCAGGACCTACCGGGGTGCGGGCTACATGTTGATCAACCCCGACGCCTCATGAGGTGGCACATCCCGTTGTCGGTGCGGTTTGTCGGCTGGTTTCTGTTGAACCTCGTGATGCTGGCGGTCGTGTTTGGCGTGGTGATCCGGTCGGAGCTCCGGCCGGACGCCCTGCTCGGGCTCCTGGCCGGGGATCGCGTCCAGAAGGTCGCAGATGTGCTGGCGGGTGAGCTGGCCAGTCGTCCTGCTGCCGAATGGGGAACGACCCTGGAGCGTGTATCCGGGACCTATGGGGTGCGCTTTGCCCTGGTGGATGAACGGGGACAAACCGTGGCGGGACCGACGCTGGAGTTCCCGGAAAGCCTTCGCGAACGGTTGCGCGGCTTTCGGGGCGGCGGGCGTCGTGGGATGCCGCCGGCCCCGCCAGGGCTGGTGGAAGGCGGTCCACCGAGAAGGCTGGTTCCGGGCCTCGGAAGGGAATTCTTGAGAACAGAGAACCCGACCCGGTACTGGGTTGTGCTTCCGGCGGTGATTGGACGTCCGGATCCAGGGCCCGTACGCCCGTACCGGCTGGTCATTGAGTCAAGGACCCTTGGTGGAGGAGGTCTGTTTCTGGATTTCCGGCCGTGGTGGCTCGCGGGTGGGGCGATCCTGGTGCTGTCGGTGCTCTGGTGGTTGCCGTTCGTCGGCAGCATCACCCGATCGCTGGGTCAGATGACCACCGCGACCGAAGCGATTGCCGAAGGGCGGTTCAACGTGGCGCTCAATGACCGGCGCGGTGATGAACTGGGACGCCTTGGCGGGGCCATCAATGCAATGTCCGGCCGTCTCGAGGGATTTGTGACCGGGCACAAGCGCTTTCTCGGAGACATTGCCCACGAGCTGTGCTCGCCGCTGGCGCGGATGGAGATGGCACTTGGAGTGCTTGATCACCAGGCCACGGGAACGGCACGCGATTATGTGGGCGACCTGCGGGAGGATGTCCGCCTGATGTCGGGTCTGGTGAACGAGCTGCTGTCGTTCTCGAAGGCCGGGCTGCAGAGCCCGGACCGGGCCCTGGCGCGTGTGGTGCTTGATGGGCTGATTGTGCGAGTGGTCGCCCGGGAGGCCCCCAACGATGGCCGGGTGAGTGTCCGTGTGCCGCCGGGTGTGGCGGTGGAGGGAGATGAGGAACTCCTGGCCCGGGCGGTGGGGAACCTTCTGCGAAATGCCGTGCGGTATTCGGGAGACCGCGTACCGATCACGATTGAGGCGGAGGAGGACGGGGAATTCGTAGCCCTGGCGGTCCGCGACGAAGGGCCGGGAGTCCCGCCGGCGTCGCTGGGGCGACTTGGGGAGCCGTTCTACCGGCCGGACCCGTCGCGCGCCCGGGAGAGCGGCGGTGCCGGGCTGGGCCTCGCCATCGTCCGGACCTGCGTCGAAGCCTGCCGCGGACGGGTGAGTTACCGGAACCGGGAGCCGTCCGGCTTCGAGGCGGTTCTCCGCCTGCGGCGCGCGGCCTGATCAGCGCAGGCTCTCGATTTCCAGATTCGCACTCCGCAGGCGAGTGGCGAGGACGGCGGCAAGGTTCGCGTAGATCTTCGTCTGGAGGTGACCGAGTCCGGTGGAGTCCAGTCGGTCGAAGTCGCCAAATTCAAGCCGGAGGGCGTCAATCGGGGTCAAGCAGCGCACGGTGGCGGAGCGCGGCTCGCGATCCACGAGCGCCAGTTCCCCAAAGCTCATTCCGGGGCCAAGCCGGCTGATGAGCTGCTCGGGCCCGTCCGGGGATTGGAGAAACACTCCGACTTCTCCCCGAACCAGGAAGTAAAGGGAGTCCGCCGGGGAACCGGCGGTGATGGCATCATGGCCCGTGGGAAGGTTCACCGGGACCAGCAGGCCGGCCAGATCCGAAAGCTCGCCCGGCGACAAGCCGCGGCACAATTCCTGTTGCTCCAATGGGGCGTCCGAGGGGTCCGCCTCGGTCGGTCCCGCGTGCCGGAGAACCTCGCCCTCACAATGCTCCAACGCGTCGTCAAGGCCGGCGTACGAACACAGGGAACGCCATCCGTCCTCCTGGATCTGGGAGACCACGTACTCGCGGAAGACCGTTTTGTCGGCCACCCCCGCAAGATGCATGCGGACCCGGAGGCGTGAAAGTTGCTCCCTCAAGTCCAGCAGCAGCCGGCAGGCGGCGCGATCGAGGTCCACAGCATGGGTCATGTCCACGATGACATGGTGAACGCCTTCGATGTTTTCCAGAACGGTGCGGATGACCGGCTCGAGGGTCGAAAGGATGAGGCGACCGCGGAGCTGATAGATCCGGACGGCCCGGCCATGGCGCCGGAGGACGTCCAACTCGCCCTGCGAACGCCTGCGTTTGCTGCGGATCTCGGCGATCGTATGCATGCCACGCAGCGCGGAGGTGACGATCCGGGGGGTGTTGAACAGGTGCAGACCGAAGTCGGTGGACAGATCACTGCAGACCCGGATGCCGCGGACGCTGTTGCCCTTGGCGTCCAGGGGGGGTGAGAAAACGCCGATGCCGAACTGGCCCGGAAGCACGGCCAGAATGCCGCCGGCAACCCCGCTTTTCGCGGGCATGCCGACGTTGTAAATCCATTCCCCGGCGTAGTCGTACATCCCACAGGAGCTCATGATGCTGAGCACGCGTCCGGTGTTTTGCGGCTCCAGAACGCGGCGTCCTGTGACCGGATTGACCCCCCCGCTGGCCAGACAGGCGGCCATGATGGCGAGGTCGCGGCACGTGATGGAGATCGAGCACTGCCGAAAATACAGGTCGAGCGGCGCCTCGGGATCGCCCTCAAGAATTCCGAAATTCCTCAGGAGATGGGCGATGGCACGATTTCGGTGGCCGGTGTCACGTTCAGATACGTAAACATTCTCATCCAGGGACAGCGGGCGTCCGCAGAAGGCGGAGAACGTATCCAGAATCTGGCGCCATCGGGCGTCCAGATCATCCCCGGGCACGAGGCTGGTGGTGGCAATGGCACCTGCATTGATCATGGGATTCAATGGACGCCCGGTGGCTTGATCCAGGCTGATGGAGTTGAAGGCCTCGCCCGAAGGCTCAACGCCGACCTTGTTCAGGGTGCGCTTGAGTCCATTGGTCTCCAACGCGAGTCCGTACACGATGGGTTTGGAAATGGACTGGATCGTGAACGGGACGTGTGCGTCGCCCACCGAATAGACACGACCATCCACGGTGGCGACCGCAATGCCGAACCACGATGGACGCGCTCGGCCGAGCTCCGGGATGTACGTGGCAACCTGGCCGTCCTCGAGACGCGAAAACTTGTCGTAGAGACGCTGCAGGTACAGTTCCAAGGGGGAGACAAATCCGGAGGAAGGGTTTTTCGCGTGCATGCTCCAATTGAGGAGAAGCCTTTCCGTTGGCGGACCGGAACTCAAACCGGGACTTGTCCTTATTCTCGCGGGGCCACCTGGAGCAGATCCCGATCGGGATCAATGGACCAGCGTCGGGCGACCTCCTTGAGATCAGCGTTCAATCCCCACTGATCCGGCAGAGGCGGTGCCAGATGGGCCGGCGACGCTCCTTTCAAGTGCATGCAACCCCGGTTGTTGCCGACCCTTTCAATGGTTGCCAGCTCGGCGTCAGTGAATGCAATTTCCGGAAGGCTTGCGAGTTCCTGCAGCTTGACCGCGATGGGCTTGGACCCGGGGGCAATTTCCTGGATGAGTGTCGGCACAACACTCTGAACGGCAGGCTGTTGGAGGCACCAGCAAGCTGCAAATTGAAGCGGCGTCAATTGATGTTGCTCCAAAATGGGCCCCAGATGACTCAGTTTATCGTTAGCGGATTCAATCCAGCCGGCAGGCCGAAATGAGCGATGATCCCCTTGGCCAAAGACATGCCCGGGTTTGACGTCTCCATGAAACACACCGCCGTAGTCCACGACCCGCGTCACCACGGACACATCGAAGGTTTGGGCCGCGGACAGACATAGCGATCCAGGCCAGGGCTCGAACGGGTTCAGGATGATCATTGCCCAGTCGAGGAGCGGTCCGAATCGCTCGAAACAAAGGATGAGGTCGAGGGTGAACCCGTTCGCGGGGCCTGGAGCGACTCCAAGGCTCCGGGAGAGTCCGCACGCACGGATCGAGTCGAGGACGTTCCAGACCCGATCACTGGAATAGCCTGTTTGGTCCGGATTGTGGAGCAGGAGGAGGTCGAAACGATCCGTCTGGCATCGTTCCAGAGACTTCTCCACAGCCATTCGAAGGTAACTGGAGTACTCCGAAGCGGACCTCAATTGGGGGTCCGTGAATCGCGGGTACCCTTTGGCGCCATCGCGGCGGGCGCTGTAGAAGTCGTGCCCCACCATACCGACGAGACAGTACGAGTCCCTCGGAATCCCCTCCAGAGCACGTCCTAGCAGGGAATCCGCAGATCCGTTACCGTAAACGTCTGCGGTGAGAAATGTTCGTACACCCAGCCGATACGCCTCGCGTACGAGGTCCATCCATTCGTCTTCGGTGAGGCAGCGACCATAGTTCATGAATCGTCCACCATTCCAAGTTCCAAAACAGGTGCGGGTGAGGTCCATAGCGAATCGCTGGGCACCCTATTCCAAAAGAGGGTCAACCGGCAATGTCGCAGTTCACGAGGGCGAAGTGGGCCAGTGGATGCCTCGGGGAGTTTCGGAACTTGTTCCACGTGGAACAGTTCTTGGCGCGACGAATCCGATCCATAACATCACCCAGCCATGTTCGTATATCCGAAACAGTATGACGTCATCGTCGTGGGTGGCGGACATGCGGGTGTTGAGGCCGCTCTGGCGTCCGCGCGCATGGGATGCCAGACACTGCTCTTGACGATCAATCTCGACACCATCGGGCAGATGTCCTGCAACCCTGCGATTGGTGGGTTGGCCAAAGGACACCTGGTTCGCGAGATAGACGCCCTTGGCGGCGAAATGGGCAGGAATACGGACCTCACGGGGCTCCAGTTTCGCATGTTAAACATGCGCAAGGGACCGGCGGTGAGGGCTCCGAGGGCTCAGTGCGACAAGAAGGCGTACCAATTTCGCTTGAAGTGGGTTTGCGAGCGGCAGCCGAATCTGGATTGCAAGCAAGGTCAGACCACCAGGCTGCTGCATCGGGAGGGACGGGTGACCGGCGTAGAGACGTCCATGGAAGTTCAGTTCCTTGGGAAGGCGGTCGTGATCACCACGGGAACCTTTCTCCGCGGCCTGATGCACGTGGGATCGAATCAACAAGCTGGTGGCCGCGCCGGGGAGGCTGCGGCGATGAACTTGTCGGAATCCCTCCGAGAGATGGGTTTGGAGCTTGGAAGGCTGAAGACGGGCACGCCTCCGAGATTGGTCCGGAAAACAGTGGACTTTTCCAAATGTGAAGTTCAGCTAGGGGACGAACCCGTGCCATGGTTCTCATTCTGGAGGGAGGAACTGCTGGATTCGGCAATGTTCCACGTGGAACATCCGCCGCAGCCGTTTGGGAATTCCACCCCTCTTGAGGACGAACCAAGGGTTGGGGCAGGCCGTTCGTACCCGCGGGGATCTGTTCTCGATCGCATCGGAGGGCAATTGCCGTGTCACATCACGTACACGACTGACCGAACCCGCGAGTTGATTCTGGCGAATTTGCATCGGTCCCCGATGTATTCCGGCGTAATCGAGGGTGTCGGTCCTCGATACTGCCCGAGTATCGAGGACAAGTTTGTCCGCTTTGCGGACAAGGAGAGTCACCAGATCTTTTTGGAGCCTGAGGGTGTGGAAACGGACGAGATCTACGTGAATGGATTCTCGACCTGCCTTCCGTTCGAGATCCAGGTTGAGATGGTCCGGTCCATCCGGGGTTGCGAGTGCGCAGAGATCATGCGTCCGGCCTATGCGGTGGAATACGACTTTAGTGATCCGACCCAATTGGTGGCTTCGTTGGAGACAAAGTCCTGCAAGGGGTTGTTCCTCGCGGGGCAGATCAACGGTACGTCGGGTTACGAAGAGGCTGCAGCCCAAGGGATTGTGGCTGGCGTAAATGCAGCCTTAAGCGTGGATGGACGTCCCCCGATGACCTTGCGTCGAGATCAGGCCTACATCGGAGTCTTGATTGACGATCTGATCACGAAGGGCACTCCGGAACCGTATCGGATGTTCACATCCCGGGCGGAGTATCGGCTTCTCCTGCGCCAGGATAATGCAGACCTTCGATTGGCGGCGATTGGGTCCGAGGTTGGACTGCTTTCGAAACGAAGGCTTGAGCGGGTTATCGAGAAACAGCGATTGATTGCGGCAGAAATCCAACGACTCGAAACGACACGGTCGGCTTCAGAAACCCTGGCTCAACGCCTCCGGCGACCAGATCAGGATTACGCTGCGGTCGTTGGAGTGGGGCATGGATTCGATCCAAGTGTCGTTGAGCAAGTGGAGCTAACGATAAAGTATTCTGGGTATATTGCGAGGCAGCAATCCGAAGTTGAGCGAATGAAGAGCTCCGAGGTCTCCAGGATTCCAGAATGGATTGCGTACGAGAGGGTTCCGGGCCTTCGGGAAGAGGCCCGGCAACAACTGGTACGCCTGCGGCCGGAAACCTTCGGTCAGGCCAGTCGCATATCCGGGGTCAGCCCTTCCGATTTGAGCTTGGTGATGGTTTGGTCGCGCAGAGGTCCGGATCCATTGTCAGCGGACGCCCACCAACCCACAGCGCCAGGAGAGGCTAGCGATAACGATTCTTGAGTGGATTGAAATTTACTGAATCAGCCGGTCTTCTGGGCGCTCGGGGCCCGGTGTGGCTTGGATATCCAAGCGGATGACCACTTGATCCCGGATCAAGTCGTTGGGCTTTCCAGGATAGTTAATGTTAAAGTCACGTCGGTTGATTGCAAATTCCGCCTTGAGGGCGGCCGTTTCCGGCGAGATGGAGACTTGAGCCGGAAACGAGATTCCCTTTGTAACTCCGTGAAGGTTGAGGTTGCCGTTGACCTGATGGTTTTCCCCGGCGGGCTCGATGGAGGTGATGGTGAAGGAGCTGACCGGATACTGCGCGACATCGAAGAAATCCGGACTGATCAAGTGGCCGGTGAGGCGATCGTTGTCGGACCAGAGGGAGCGCATGCTGATCGTGATTTCCGGCGCACCCGCGAGCTTGCCATCCCCGACCCGGAAACTTCCGACGACGTTGGTAAATCCTCCGTCGTGGCTTCCGGTGACCTTGGATCCGGTGAAGCCGACGCTGGACCCGGCACGAACGCGATACTCAATGCCGGAAGCGCCCGCCGCGGTGGGAACCGGCATGGGAGCGGTGGCACTGGTCTGGGGGACGTTGCTGGCGGGATCGCTGCATCCCGCGAGAACCAGAACGGCGGCGATGAGGATCAGTGGGGAGTCGGCGTTCTTGGGCATGTGGGAAAATGAGTGCATGGGCAAGGTGGTGGCTCCCTTCCGTCCGTCAATCCGTGATTTACCCGGACCATTTGCAGGTGAAGAATCGCGGCCGTGTTTCGCCGTGACGATCACGCTGGGAGCAGGGACGGGTGGGCCTCGGTCGGGCGTTTGTCGGCCTTGGAGGCGCGCAGATGATCCCGCCGTGGACCCGCCCGGAGGCCATTCTACAATCGCTGCGTATCCAGCGCAGTTTCCATCAGTGGCTTGGAAGGGATCTGGTCCCGCCCTGTGCCGATCGCCTGGATGCGGCGACTGCGCTGTTTCACGCAGAGAAGGTGGTCGTCTCGCACGGCGTTGAAGCGGACCCGGTGTTGAATTATGGCAACGCAAAGGCGCTGGAATTGTGGGAGATGACCTGGGAGGAGTTGGTGCAAACTCCTTCGCGAATGACTGCCGAGCCGGTGGAGCAGGAGGAACGGGCAAGGTTGCTGGGGGAGGTCCGGATCCGCGGCTACACCCATGGGTATGCCGGCGTGCGTGTTTCAAGACGTGGGCGGCGCTTCAGGATCACCGGGGCCACCGTATGGAACCTTGTGGACGATGCCGGGGCCCCGGCCGGCCAGGCGGCCGCCTTCGATTCCTGGGAATTCCTCTAGACTCCAACGAATCAACGAATGAGTGCCGCACGGAGTCCCAGTCCCACGCGAGTTCGGCGGCGCATGGGGCTGGATCGGGGGCCTTGGGGCAACCGGCTGCGAGTGGTCGCGGCGGCCATGGTCCTCTTGGGTGAGGGGTTCGGGGCGTCCGAAGGCGGGAAGGCGGCGGCGTTCCGGATCGGGGTGGTGGATGGGGCAACCGGACGCGGGGTGCCCCTGGTGGAGTTTCGCACCGTGAACGGGATCCGCCACTGGACCGATTCCAACGGGCTGATTGCGTTCTCCGAGCCGGGATTGATGGGACGGGAGGTGTACTTCCATATCGAGAGCGACGGGTACGGCGTGGATGCCGATGCGTTCGGCAACCGGGGGATTCGGCTGCGATTGGAGCCCGGCGGCCTGGCCCGGGTGGAGATTCAGCGGAGCGATGTGGCCGAACGGCTTTACCGCGTGACGGGTCAGGGGATCTATCGCGACTCCGTGATCCTCGGAGCCGCGGTACCGCTGCAGCAACCGGTGATCAATGGCGGGGTGGCGGGTCAGGACACGGTCGTCGCCGCGGTGTATCGGGAACGCATCCACTGGTTCTGGGGTGATACGGAACGCTTTTCGTATCCGTTGGGGAATTTCTCGGCGGCCGGTGCGACTTCGGAACTGCCCGGCCGCGGCGGGCTCCCCCCATCGCGGGGTGTGGATCTGGAGTATTTTGTCGGCCCCGATGGCTTCACTGCGCCAATGTGTCCGGATTTTGGTCCGGGCCTGCACTGGATCGAGTCGGTGTTCGTGCTGCCGGATGCCGACGGGCGCGAACGCCTCATGGCAAGGGTTGCCAGCCAGCTGGGACTGGAGCCCGCCTATGCCTGGCATCTCGCGGTCTGGGACGACGAGCATCGCCAATTCACCTCCCGCGTGCGCTGGGACCTCCGACGAGGCCATGATTCCGCGCATCCGTTCGTCGCAACGGCTGACGCGATCGCCTATTTGTTCGTGTACCCGGATCATCGCGTCCAGGCGAATTGGGCGGCGGTCACCAATCTGGCGCGCTACGAATCCTTCACCTTTGTGGACGATACCGGCGGGGTGGACCGTCACGCGGACGGATCCCTGAGGTGGCAATGGCGCCCGGGAGCACCCCGGTTGGACCTGGAGGCGCGACGGCGTCTGGTGTCCACCGGAATCCTGCGCGGCGACGAGCCGGGGCTGCGGACCCTCGATGCCGGGTCGGGGGCATCCGTCGAGCTGCATCGGGGGTCGGTGTTTTGGAATGCGTGGCGGCGCCGGTGGATCCGGATCGCCTCGGGGAAACCGGGGGACATATGGTACTCCGAGGCGTTGTCCCCGGTGGGCCCCTGGAAATACGCCCGCCGGATTGTCTCCCACCGGGCCTACAACCTGTACAATCCCACCCAGCACCCGTTTTTCGACGAGGACGGCGGCCGGGTGGTGTATTTCGAGGGCACTTACACGGCGGCGTTCTCGGCGGCCCGGGAGAAGACACCCAGATATGACTACAATCAGATGCTCTACCGGCTGGATCTTTCCGATGAACGACTGCGGATTCCGGAGCCCGGCGGATCTCCGCTGGACCCGGTGCCCATCCAAGCCATGGAGCCCTGACCCCCGCATCTGATGCCCCTCGGACGCCTCTATCCGCTCGCGGGTCTCCCCGGTCAGCGACAGCTCTGGTCCTGGATCTCCTTCGATGTTGCGAACCAGTCGTTTACGCTGATCATCAACACGCTGCTGTTTTCGATCTTCTTTTCGGTGGTTGTGGTGCGTGACGATGCGATAGACGACCGGCTCTGGGCGATCACCTACGGCAGCAGCATGTTGTTGTGCGCCCTGGCCTCGCCGGTGACCGGTGCGATGGCCGATGAGCGGGCGTCGAAGAAGGCGTGGCTTCTGGGAACCGGTCTGGCCTGCAGTCTTCTGACGTGTGCGCTCGGGCTGGTCCAGCCGGGTCAGGTGGTGCTCGCGATGGCGCTCTACATCCCGGCCAACTTCGCGTTCTCCATCGGCGAGAATTTTCTCTCCAGCTTCCTTCCGTCGCTTGCGCGACCGGGTGAACTGGGGCGGGTGAGCGGCTTCTCCTGGGGTTGCGCGTACGCAGCGGCACTCCTGCTGCTGATCACGACGGCGGCGGCGATGGTGCTCACGGGGCGGACCGGACCGGATCAATGGCGGCCGTTCTTCGTGTTTGCCGGGCTTTGGTTCCTGGCCTTTTGTGTCCCCACACTGGTCTGGCTGCGGGAGCCGGGCCTTCCGGCGGCGGCCCATACCCGGCGCAGCCTCGTCGCGGTGGGGTTCGCGCGCCTGGGGGAATCCCTGCGGGAGACCGCCTCACGACGGGACCTGGCGATGCTCCTGGGGGCGTCGCTGTTTTACGGCACCGGCACCAGCGTGGTGATTTTCTTTGCGAGCAAGCTCGCCGCGGAGTTTGGGTTCACCCAGGTGCGTCTGGTGATGTTCATCGCCGTGATCACGGTGTCCGGAATCGCCGGGACGGTGCTGCCGATCTTGTATCAGGACCGGTTCGGACACCGCCGCATGACCCTCGGCCTCCTGGGCTTGTGGCTGCTGACGACGGCCGCATTTGCAGGATTCGCCTTCTACCACGAAGTGCAAACCCGGACTGGTGGCGGGGCCGGGGTCCCGACCTGGCCGCTATGGCTCATCGGAAACCTGCTGGGATTTGGACTGGGCTCGCTGGGCGCGGCCAACCGGGCCTTTGTGGGATTTCTGGCACCGGTGGGGCGCGAGGCGGAGACCTTTGGGATGTGGGGTTTGGTGTTCAAACTCTCGGCGCTGATGACCTTTCCGTTTGCGTGGATGAAGGACGTCGCGGGGACTCCCTCGGCGCTCCTCGTCCTCACGGGATTCGTGCTTGCCGGCTTTTTGCTGACCTTGCTCGTCAATGAACAGCGGGGCCGGAAGGCGGCGCTTGCGGCCGGGGCGCGCGGAATCTGACCACGGGCTTTCTCAATTGCCCGATCGGCGTCACGGAGCTACACGGAGCGCCATGATATCCGTGACCGTCCGGGTCGGGCTCCCGCTGCTGCTTGCGCTGGTTGCGGTGTCCTGCTCGAGCCCGTCGGCTCGATCGGACCGCACCCCGAAGTCCGGGGTGCGCGGGAGGGTGGAGTTCACCGGCGAGGTCCCTGCGCCGCGCCGGATCGTGGTCCCGGCATCCTTCGGGAACACCATGCCCGCCACGGTGTTCGTCCAGCCTTACCCAGTCGGCCCCACGGGGGGCCTGGGTGAGGTGCTGGTCTACATCGCCGATCCGCCGGCGATCGCATTCGACCCGCCCTATGGCGAGGCGCTCCTGAGGATCACGAACACGGTTTGCCAACCGGCGCTGCTGGCGGTGATCACCAATCAACCAGTCCGGTTCCAGGTGGCGGGCGGTCCGCCGCTCAATTTGCAGGCAGCGCCGAGGGCGGGCGGCGGATGGAACCGCGCCGTCAGGTCGGGAGGCGAATTTGTGGTGCGTTTTGAGCAACCAGACCTCCATGTGAAGATCAGCGAAAACAATGCCCCCTGGCTTGCCGCCCGCATTGCGGTGTTCGATCACCCGTGGTTTGCCGTCACCGACGCCTCGGGGGCGTTCACGCTGCCCCCGCTGCCCCCCGGGGAGTACACACTGGAGGCGAGCCATCGGCGGTGCGGTTTTCAGGAGCACAAGATCGTGGTCACCGCGGCCGGGGCGCAGATCGTCCTTGAGATGGCTCCTCCGGGAACCGCCGAGTGAGGCACAGCCGGCCGGACTTTAGGGGAATTGGAGATGAATTTTCCTCCGGTCTGGATCAGCGTTGGCCGCGCATGAACCTCCAGGCTGCTGCGGCTGCATTCACGCTGGTTCTGACGACCGGTCTTGTCGTTGGGGGAGTGGTGACGATCGGTCCGGTGACCTTCACCGTTCCGGAGGGCTTCACGGTGGAATTGGCGGCGGGGGCCGACCTGGCCCCCCGCCCGGTCAGTGCCTGTTTCGACGACCAGGGGCATTTGTACGTGACCGATTCGTCGGGATCCAACAAGCCCCCTGCCGAACAGCTCAAGGACCCGGATCATCGGATCCTCCGGCTCGCCGATCGGGATGGAGACGGGGTGTTCGATGACGCCGTGGTGTTCGCCGACCGGGTGATGTTTCCCCAAGGCTGCCTTTGGCACGAAGGTTCGGTGTACGTCGCGGCGCCACCGAGTCTGTGGAAATTCACCGACACCGATGGCGACGGCATCGCGGACCGGCGCGAAGAATGGTTCCGGGGCGGGACGCTGACGGGGTGCGCCAACGACCTCCACGGACCTCACCTGGGTCCGGACGGATGGCTGTACTGGACGAAGGGGGCTTTTGCCGAGCAGACCCATCCGCTGGGCAGCGGCCGGACGCTGCAGGATCGGGCTGCCCATATCTATCGGGCGCGTCCGGACGGCACCGGCCTTGAAGTGGTGATGTCCGGCGGCATGGACAACCCGGTGGAGGTTGCCTTCACCGCCGATGGCGAGGCAGTGTTTACCAGCACGTTCATTGATTTCTCGCAACCGGGGTTTCGCGACGGCATTGCCCACGCCATTCAGGGTGGGGTGTTTGGAAAGGCCAATGAAGTTCTGGAGGATGGGAGGGTGGTCCGGACTGGTCCCGAGCTGTTCCATCCGTTTTATCAGGCCGGCCCGTCGGCGGAATGCGGGCTGGCTCGTTACACCGGCACTGCTTTCGGGCCCGGGTACCGGGATAACCTCTTCGCGACTTCCTTCAATCTCCACAAGGTGACCCGCCACACGCTTCGACCGGACGGCGCCTCGTTGGCCTGTGACTCTGCGGATTTTATGACAACCGATCATCCCGATTTCCACCCGACGGATGTGCTTGAGGATGCCGATGGCAGCCTGCTCGTGGTGGATACCGGGGGTTGGTACAAATTATGTTGCCCGAGTTCTCAGCTGGTGAAGCCGGATGTCCTCGGAGCCATCTACCGGGTGCGTCGTCAGGGAGCGGAGCGAGCGAAGGATTTGTGGGGACGAGCCCAAAGGCCTGCGGTATCGGATGCCGGCGGTTTGGAGACGGCGCTCCGGGGGTTGTCGGATGAAAGCTGGGCCATCCGGGATGCGGCCGCCCGTTGGCTGGTGCGGATCGGGAACCCGGCGGTGGACGGACTCCGCCGGATGGCGGCGGCTCCGGGGGCCGGGGGTGCCGGACAAGAGCCGCTGTGGACCCTTTTCAAGATAGGCACCCCTGCGGCAAGTGCGGTGCTCGTGCAGGCACTGGAGCATCCAGATCCGCTGTCGCGCCGCGTGGCGGCCAAGGCGCTGTCATTGCAGCCCGATTTGGAGGTGGCAGCGCCCCTGACCCAGTTGCTTCGCGCGGAAGACCCGGCACTGGTTCGCTCAGGTGCCGAAGGACTTGGCCGCCTGGGAGCCCGCGAGGCGGTGCCAGCGTTGCTGTCCGCAGCCGGGCGTCCGGCGGTGGACCCATTTCTTCAGCACAGTCTGATCCATGCCCTGATCCGCATCGGTGACGGCGCGGAGACCCGAAAGGGACTGGGTGCGCCGTCGGCCACTGCGCGACGTGCCGCCTTGATCGCGCTTGACCAGATGGAAGCGGGCGGTCTGACGGTTGCCGAATTGACGCCGTTTCTCGACGATCCAGACGAGCGGACGCGGACGGCTGCGGATTGGATTGTCTCCAGCCGGGCGGAATGGGGTGGTGAGCTGGCCGCGCTGTTTCGATCGCGCCTTCGAGACCACGGGCCGGGGGATCTCGGGTCGTGGAACCGGAGGTTGGCCCTGTTGACCCGGGATGCCCAGGGCCGTGGGTTGCTGGCGGAGGCCGCCGGGGACCCTGGGTGGGATCCGACGACCCGGGAGGCGGCGTTGCAAGCGATGTCAGCAGCCCGGTTGACGGAGCCGCCGGAAGGTTGGGAGGCCGCGGTGTGTGCGGCCTTGTCGGAGCCTGCGGGTCCGGTCAGGCGAGCGGCGATTGCTGCAAGCCGCTCGATGTCTGGATCCGCTGGAATCGCCGGGGCCCTGCGAAGCTGCGCCCGCGACGAAGCGCTTCCGGCGGCGCTGCGGTTGGAAGCCCTCGATGCGCTGGCGGCCGGGACGGTGCTGTCCGGACCGGAGTTTTCCTTCCTCCTGACCCAACTGGATCCCGGGAATCCGCCTCAGCTGCGGGCCGCCGCGGCCCGGGTGATCTCCAGGTCCGCTTGGGCGCCGTCGGAGCTGTCGGTTCTGGCCGGGCGGATCCCGGAGGCTGGGCCCTTGGAGCTGGCGCTGATGCTGTCGGCCTTTGATGGCGGGGGTGACGAGGCGCTCGGACGGCAGTTACTGGCCGCGCTCCGGGCATCCCCAAGCGCCCGGGCGTTGCATCCCGGACAATGGACACCGCGCTTTGCAAAGTTTCCGGAACCGGTGCGTGAGGAGGCTGCTGCACACATCGCAAGCATCCACACCGACGCTGCCAGCCAGGCAGCGCGATTGGATGTCCTGTTGGAAAGTTTGCAACAAATGAAGGGGGACATTCGTCGCGGTCAGGAGGTCTTCAATGGCGCCAGGGCGGCCTGTGCCTCCTGCCACCGGATCGGATACCTCGGCGGAGATGTGGGACCCGAGCTCACCCGGATTGGCGAGGTGCGGAGTGAACGCGATCTGCTGGAATCCATTGTCTATCCCAGCCTCAGTTTCGTCCGCAGCTACGAACCAACCCGGATCTCCCTGCGGGACGGTGAGGAGATCCAGGGCATCGTCCGGAGCGAGTCGTCCGAGGAGGTGACGGTGGTGACCGGTCCCGGGGCAGTGCAGCGGATTCGCAGGAGTGACATCGCTGCAATGGAGCCGGGGGGGATCAGCGTGATGCCCGGCGGACTGGACGAACAGCTCAGCCGGCAGGAACTGGCGGACCTGCTGCTGTTCGTCAAGGCGGTCCGCTGGCAATAGATGTAACCAGACGCCTCCCGGGAAAGTCTCGATGGGAGATACCGTCTTCCGATAACACCCTCGGGCGAACCGCCCCGGGGCTTGGAAGGCCATTTGTGTTCCTCAATTACAGCAACCTCATCCTCGTGAAGACCTGGTCACCTGCACTCTTGTCGGCCGTCCTGCTCGGCCTTGGCACCACCCTCAACGCCGCCGATGCCGGCCCAAAGGACGACGTCCTGGCGGCCGTCCGGAAGCTGGCGGACGCACCAAATTATTCCTGGCGCTCCACCAGTGAACCGGGTGGGGGAGGCGGGGGCGGGGGGGGTGGCGGGCGGATGCGGCAGGGCCCGACCGACGGCAAGGCCGACAAGGAAGGTCTGATTCAGCTCACCATGAGCCGCGGAGACTCCACGACCGAGGCCTATTTGAAGGGCGACAAGTCTGCGGTGAAGACGCCGGATGGGTGGAAGTCGGCTGACGAACTCTCGAGTGGCGGCGGGGAGGGACCCGGAGGACGGGGAAATCCCGGCAGAATGCTGGCGTGGACGCTTCAGGGCTACAAAGCGCCCGCGGTGGAAGCCCAGGAGCTTGCGGGCAAGGTCAGGGACTGGAAGAAATCGGGTGACGAAATCACCGGGACGCTGACACCGGAGGGGGCCAAGGAGTTCCTGGTGCGCACGCCGCGGCGTGGCGGCGGGGGGGGGCCATCCAGTTCCGACGAAAGAGGCACGGTTCGGTTCTGGCTCAAGGATGGCGCCCTGGTGAAGTATGAGTTGCAGGTTCAGGGATCCATGGAGTTCAACGGCAACAGCCGCGACATCAACCGGACCACGACCGTGGAGATCAAGGACGTCGGCAGCACCCGAATCGCGGCTCCGGAGGACGTGCAAAAGAAGTTGTCTTGAGTCTTGAAGGGCGCCGGGGTTTCCGGCGCCCTTCCCCCATTCCTAGGACGCGTCTTCCCATGTCAACCCTTCTCGATCCTGCGCCCCGGCGGCGCTTTCTGCGCCGGGCCCTCCTTGGTGCAACAGCCTTGTGGACGGTTCCGGGTCTCTACGCGGAACAGTTGCTTCGGACACCGGCGCAGACCGAGGGGCCCTTTTACCCCAAGCCCCTGCCGCTGGACACGGACAATGACCTGCTCGTGGTCAACGATTCCCTGACTCCCGCCGCCGGAGTGGTGACTTACGTGAGCGGCCGCATCCTCGATGGCCGCGGCGAACCGGTCCGAAACGCACTCGTCGAGATCTGGCAGTGCGACGACCACGGCGTGTATCTGCATCCGGGCTCGGAAAACGGGGCGCGTCGCGACGGCAACTTTCAGGGATTCGGGCGGTTCCTGACCGGAACGTCCGGGGAGTACCTGTTTCGGACCATTCGGCCGGTCCCCTACCCCGGGCGGACCCCGCACATCCATTACAAGGTCAAGCGGGCCGGGAAAGAGCTGCTGACGACCCAGTGCTACATCAAGGGGCATCCGGGCAACGAGACGGACGGCATCTGGAAGGGCCTGCAGGATCCGAGGCTTCGCGACCTCGTGACGGTGGATTTCGTTTCGCTGCCGGGCGCGGTCGCCGGCGAACAGGCGGCCCGGTTTGACATCCTGCTGGGTTGGACGCCGCAGCTGTAACCTTCGGATGCATCCAATGAGACCCGTCCTTTCGCTTCTGGCCCTGCTGGCGTTGGTTACCCCTGCGCTGCGGGCCCAGGACTGGGCAAAGCCACGCCTGGAGAATTCACCGCGGCACCTGGAGTGGGTGAAGGTGAAGCATGGGGACCGGGAGGTGAACTGCTTCCTTGGGTATCCCCAGGCTCGCGAGAAGGCGCCGGCAGTGGTGGTGATCCATGAGATTTTCGGGCTCTCAGACTGGGTACGTGGCGTGGTGGACCAGCTTGCGGAGGCGGGCTTTATCGCCATTGCGCCGGACTTGTTGTCGGGCATGGCCCCAGGTGGTGGTGGGACCCCTGAGTTCGGCGGCGGCGACATGGTCCGGCGTGCGGTGTCAGGATTGCCCCCGGACCAGGTGACCGCGGATCTGGATGCCGTGGTGGCGCATGTGGCGGCGTTGCCTGCATCCAGTGGGTTGGTGACCGTTGGGGGCTTCTGCTGGGGCGGATCGCAGACGTTCCGGTTCGCCACGAACAACCGCAAGGTGAAGGCGGCATTCGTGTTCTACGGGTCCGGACCGGACCTGCCTGCGGAACTCGCCCGGATCGAGTGCCCGGTGTACGGCTTTTACGGCAGCGACGATGCCCGGGTGAATGCGACAATTCCAACCAGCCGGGAATTGATGGAGCGCGTGGGCAAGGTCTATGAACCGGTGGTCTACGAGGGCGCCGGCCACGGATTCATGCGATCGGGCGAGGCGCCGGATGCCACCGAGGCCAACCGCAAGGCGCGCGAGGAGGCCTGGAAGCGGTGGCGCGAGGTCCTCAGGAAGCTGTAGGACCGGGTCCCGCGGGTTTTCGGCCGCGACCGACGACTCCGTTCGATCCGTCCGCAAGCTCCACGTCCTGCAGACCGGCCTCCAGAAACCAGGAACGAATCGTTTCCGGAGTCTGTGGGTCGTCGTAGGCGGGGGCGAGCATGTCGAAGGTATCGAGAACCGCCCAATCCTCCAGGAGGTTTGGCGACAGCGGATACATCCCCTGGTAATCGGCGATGAGCAGTTTCCAGTTGAGATTCCGACCGTACGGCAAGCGGTGCAACCCGCGGGTGAGAGGCCAGAGGGTGCGCACGTAGCGCTCCACCAACGGGTACAGCCGTTCCGGGGGAATCCTGCGGGTGATGGGCCGCGCCCAGTACTTGGTGATCGTCCACTGTTTCCACCACGGGAACCGCCGGTACACATCCACGGCGAGGTGCCCTCCTGGCTTGAGGAAACGGGGCAGTTGCTGGAAGGAGCGGTGGACGTCGGGTGTGTGCTGCAGGACGCCCAGGCAGAACACCCGGTCAAAGGAGGCGCAGGCAAAGGGCATCGCATAGATGTCCCCCTGGACGATCAGCAGGTTCGGATGATGTCCATTGGAGGAAAAATTGGCGTCCACTGCAGCGCTGTAGTCGAGCGACACCAGGAGGGCGCCGGTGCGCACCACAATCTCGGTGAAGCGGCCCGCACCGCACCCCGCCTCCAGCAGGGTTTGTCCGTCGAGCTGGCGCGGCCACCGGGTGTCGCTAAAGAACCGGTTCTCGGTCAGAGGAAGCCCGGTAAAGCTGTCGAGCTGGGTGGCGGCATGCCGGTTCCACTGCAGGCCAAACCCTGCGGCGTAGTTGGCCTCGGGGACGAACCGCGGCACGCCGCCGCGGATGGGATAACTGGCCGGGCAGGCGCGACAGTCCAGCGCGCCTTCCATGACGTGATCGGAGGCAAGTTGCGGTCCGGTGCCCAGGGCCAACGGCCCCCGGCATGCCGGACAGACCAACAAGGGTTGATGCTCAAGTCTCATGACGTCCGCAGGCCCACCCGGGGAGGGGTGAATGTCGCGCAGGGTATGGCGGCGGCTTCCGATGGTTAAGCGGCTGTCACAAAAATCTGCGGGCGCTGCCCGGAGGACGAGCGAGTTGCTTTTTCTCCGAACGATCCCGAATTCGGGGGTAATGTCTTCCGCGATGCATGTCTGCGAGGGACTGACGGAACGATTCAGGATCGGTTCGGTGCCGTATCTGAATGCGGTACCGTTGACGCACGCCCTTGGATCCGGGGTGACCCTGCTCCCGCCCTCGCGGCTCGCGGACGAGTTGCATGCGAATCGGCTGGATGCCGCCCTCGTCAGTGTCACGGAATCGCTCCTGTTTCCCGGTTACAGGGTCGTGGATGGCGTGGGCATCGTCTCCCATGGGGAGGTGGCCAGCGTGATCTTGGCGCATCGTCCTGCCCTTGAAGCCGTGGATCGGGTCTTTGTGGATCCGGCGTCGCGAACGAGCGTGGAGTTGATGAGGATGCTGCTCGCGGCGCGCGGGATCCATCCCCGGTTCGAGGCGCTAGGCGCCTATTCCGACGCGGTCTTCCGGGATGCCGTGCTGCTGATCGGAAATGCGGCGATCGCATTCCGGCGGTCGGGGCCGCCGCACACGCTCTGGGATCTCGGATCCGCATGGAAGGAACTTACGGAACTGCCGTTCGTGTATGCGGTGTGGGCTGTTCGGGAGGACGTCGCGGAGCCGGCGCTCGCGGATGGCCTTCGGGCGGCGGCGGCGGCAGGAATGGCGGCGCTCCCGGAGTTGGTGGCCACGCGATCCGAGTACGACAGGGCCTTCCGCCAAGCCTATCTTGGCGGACACATCCGGTATGTCGTGGGGGATCGTGAGAAGGCCGGGCTGGCACATTTTGCGGCGCTGCTCGGGCAGTATGGCGGCCGGCCGGCCGTTACGGTGCGATGGTTCTGAGGTGGGGACAGGCCTTACTTGATGCCCATCAATCGTTCCCGCCAGATTCGGAACAGGGCCACGGTGGCAACCACGTCGCGGAGGCAGTACTCGGCGATCTCACGGTGGCGTCCGGCGGCCAGGAGGTCGTTGACATCCATGCCGGTGACGCCATCGGCCTTCGGGGAGGGAATGCCAAAGGACTTGCAGTAGAAGTCGAGGTTGAACCTGCGGGCCGCGCCGTCCCGTCCGCTCACGTTGTAGAATGTGAATTGCTCGGCCAGGTCGCAGTGCGGCTCGATCTGATACCGGTAGCCAAGCCAGTCCTTCCGCGTGATCGGCACATTGAGCAGCGCCGAGCGAAGATAAAGGAACGGGACGTCGAAGCCCCGCCCGTTAAAGGTCACCACCTGGTCGTAACGGCGGGCGACATCCCAAAAGGCGGTCAGGAGTTCAGATTCGTCCGCCTGGGGCGCGAATTCGACGCCACCGGGGGAGTCGAGTTCTTCCTCGAAATCGTCGGACTGGTACAGCACCTGACCCCTGCCGGTGTCGGCGTTGACCATGGCAATGCAGACGACCTGGGCGGTGAGGGGCCAGAGATTGAACTGCTGGGTGATCTCGGCACGACGTCGGGCCTGCTCCGCCGGGTCCTCCAGGCGCGAAGCCTCGCGGAACAGGTATTCCTGCTGGGTTTCGTCGAAATGCTCCAGGCCGAGGGCGGAGGTTTCGATGTCGAACACCAGGTGGGCCATGGGAGTTCGGGGAGCGGAGTCAATCCCGCCGGCGATTCAGCCGGCCGGCGGGGGCGGGGGAGCAACCGGGACGGGGCAGCCCGGGTTGCGCAACGGCGCAACGCACGGCGCCCGTCCCGGCGGGTCTAACCCTCGGGCGGCCTATTTCTTCTTGGCCGGTTTCTTCTTGGCGGCGGGCTTCGCCGCCTTTTTCGGGGCTGCTTTCTTTTTCGGGGGCATTCCTCTCACCTCCATTCAAACATCTTCATCGCGGCGACTGACACCGCGTTTAAGTAGGGAAGCATGCTGTTGGTTCCGGAAGATGTTAGGTGGTTGTAACGAAGCGCCGTGTCGGGGCGCCAGCAATTTCGCAAAACAATTTTCAAGGAATGGGGTTGCCCCGATGGGGCCCGCTGCCTTGCCTCGAACGGGGGCGTCCCTACGCTCGAAGGCGCAATGTCCGCGTCCGGCGAATCCCCAGTGACTCCGATGATGGCGCAGTACCGGCGCATCAAGTCGGGCCTGCCGCATGATGCGCTGCTGCTCTTTCGCCTCGGGGATTTCTACGAGCTGTTTTTTGAGGACGCCGTCACCGGCGCACAGTTGCTCAACCTGGCGCTGACCCGTCGCAACGGAGTCCCGATGTGCGGCCTGCCCTACCATGCGGCTCCCGGATACATTGGGCGCCTGCTGCGCCACGGTCGCAAGGTGGCGCTGTGCGACCAGGCGGGTGAGGCGCGCCCGGGACGGCTTGTGGAGCGTGAAGTCACCGCGATCCTGTCCCCGGGAACCCACTTCGACGAGCGACTCCTCCACGCGGACCGCAACAACTTCCTGGCCGCGGCGTGCTTCCAGGGTGGCACGTTTGGTCTCGCCTGTGTGGACCTGACCACAGGGGATTTCAGGGTGACGGAAACCGACGACCCCCGGGCGTTTCTCGCGGAGGTCGAGCGATTGCGTCCCGCGGAACTGCTTCATCCGGCGGAATCGGCGGACTTGAAGGAACTCGTGGAGACCGGGGATTCCGGGACTGCCGGCGCGAGCCGCGGCACGGGGCCGCAGCGCGTGGCTTATGAGGATTGGACCTTCCAGCAGGAGACGGCCGTTTTCACGCTCCGGGATCATTTCAAGGTGGCATCGCTCGACGGCTATGGCCTGCGGCAGCGGGCCGCCGCGACGGGGGCCGCTGGTGCCGTGCTCCACTACCTGGTGCATCAGTTGCGTCGGGACGTCACCCATCTCACGCGCCTGACGTATTACGGGACTGGAGACCACCTCGTCCTGGACGCCGTGTCCCTGCGAAACCTGGAGATTCTCGAGCCACTCCGTGCGGACGCCCGGCGGGATCTGACGCTGTTCGCCGCGGTGAACCGGACCGCGACACCGATGGGAGCGCGGCGCCTGCGCGATTGGCTCACACAGCCCCTGGCTTCCGTTGCGGGCATCGAGGCGCGCCAGGAGGCCGTGGCGGCCTGGCAGCGATCTCCGGAGACTCTGGCGGGATTTCGCGCGCGTCTGGCGGAGGTGCGTGATCTCGAGCGGACCCTGTCGCGACTGAGCCTGGGCTCGGGCAACGCGCGGGACCTGGTGGCCCTGCGCATCGCCCTCGAACAGGTGCCGGGGCTGTGCGACCTGGTGGTCCAGGCGGCGGCCAAGCCCCGGGCGCGTGAGTTGATTCAGCCGGAACCCGTGGCGGAGGCTCAGGCCCTGCTGGGACACCTGGCCGCCGATCTCGCCGACCTGCCGGCGCTCGTGGACCTTTTGAAGGTAGCCATCCAGGACGAGCCGCCCTTGACGGTGCGGGAAGGCGGCATGATCCGCGACGGGTATAGTCCGGAGCTGGACGCACTCCGGGCCGCGGCGCGCGGGGGACGGGAGTGGTTGGCGCAGTTGCAGCAGGAGGAGAGCGCACGGACGGGCATCCCGTCGCTCAAGGTCGGCTTCAACTCGGTGTTCGGCTATTATCTGGAGGTGACCCGGGCTCACCTCTCGAAGGTGCCGCTGGAATGGGTGCGCAAGCAGACCGTCTCCACCGGCGAGCGGTTTATCACCGAAGCGCTGAAGGCGATGGAGTCCAGGATCCTGGGTGCGGACGAGCGGGCGACGCGGTTGGAACATGACCTGTTCCAGCAGGTGCGCAGCGAGGTGCTTGGAGAACTGCGACGGATCCAGGGGACGGCGCTGGCGGTCGGGCAACTTGATGTCCTGGCATCCTTTGCCGAGACGGCCCGGACCCGGGACTGGGTCCGGCCCGAAGTCGGGGACGCCGGGCTGCTTCGGATCCGGGACGGAAGGCATCCGGTCCTCGACAGCGCCAACCCGGGCGAACGGTTTGTGCCGAACGACACGGACCTCGATCCCGCGGCGTCCCAGATCGCGCTGATCACGGGCCCGAACATGGCCGGCAAGAGCACGTACATCCGGCAGGTGGCGCTGCTGGCCCTGCTGGCGCACACCGGGGCCTGTGTCCCGGCGGGGGCGGCACGGGTGGATTTGCTGGACCGCATCTTCACCCGCATCGGTGCCAGCGATGATCTGGCCCGGGGGCAGAGCACGTTCATGGTCGAGATGAGCGAGACGGCCAACATCCTGAACAACGCCACCCGCCGAAGCCTGGTGATCCTTGACGAGATCGGCCGTGGCACGAGTACCTTCGACGGGCTCAGCCTGGCATGGAGCATCGTGGAGCATCTTCATCATCAGGTCGGAGCCAAGACCCTCTTCGCCACCCACTATCATGAGTTGACCGAACTCGGTTCCACGCCGGTTGATCCGGCGTCCGGGACTCCGGCTCCGGCGCCGGGACCGCCGGTGCTCGCGCGGGTGCGCAATTTCCATGTTGCGGTGCGGGAATATGGCGAACAGCTGGTGTTTCTGCGGAAGGTGCAGCCTGGGGCCACTGACAAAAGCCACGGCATCCAGGTCGCGCGCCTCGCCGGGGTGCCGCCACCGGTGATTGCCCGGGCCCGGGAGATTCTCCGGGTGCTGGAAGAGGCCGAACTCAATCTTCAGGCCGGGCTGTCCGGAGGGACGCCGGCAGATCCTGCCGAGGCGGACGGACGCCGCCGGCGGGCGCGTCGCGAGCCCTTTCGCCGGCTGCAGCCCGGGTCGCAACTCGATCTCTTCCTGGGTGGGACTTAAGGACATCCCGCCGGCGGGTCGGTGGAATCGCGGCTCGACCCGGATCGCAAAATCGGGTTGTCTGTTCCCATGAGACGCCACCTGTGGATTGCCATTCTCAGCCTCGTCACCCCGGGCCTTCTCCCTGCCGCCAACTGGCCATCATGGCGGGGCCCGAACCAGGATGGGACAACGTCGGAGACGAACTTCCCGGTCGCGTGGAGCCGCGAGAAAAACGTTCGCTGGCGGGCAGAGCTGCCGGAGGCTGGAAATTCCTCCCCCATCGTCTGGGGCCATCACGTATTTGTCACCCAGGCCGTTGACGACGGTCGGCGTCGCACGGTGATGGCATTCGATCGGGACTCCGGACGCCCGCTCTGGCAGCAGGGTGTGGACTACGACGAGGCGGATCCGCGCCACAAGACCAATCCGCACTGTGCTGCCTCGCCGGTGACGGATGGTGAGCGGGTGGTCGCCAGTTTCGCCTCGGCAGGCGTGGTGGCCTACGATCTGGAGGGCCGCCAACTTTGGCGGACCGACTTGGGGCGCCAGCGGCACACTTGGGGACAGGGCTCGTCTCCGGTCCTCTCCGGCGATCTGGTGATCGTTTATCATGGCCCGGGCGAGTTCTCGACGCTCTGGGCGCTGGACAAGCGGACCGGTGAGAAGCGGTGGTCGGTGCCGCTGAAGGAGGAACACCCGCCGGAGCGGTTCGACGGCTTCGCGGGACAAAGCGACGGGATGATCGGAACCTTCAGCACCCCGTTGGTGGTCCCCGCCGCAGGGCGCCAGGAGGTGATCCTGCCGGTGGTCAACCGGCTGCGGGCCTTTGACCGGGACACCGGACGCCCGCTGTGGAGCGCGGATGGCATGAACCCGTTGGTCTATGCGTCACCGATCTACGCTGATGGAACCGTGGCGATCCTCGGGGGGTTCTTTGGGAGTGCGATTTTTATCAAGCCCGGTGGCGCAGGGGATGTCACCGACCGGCGGCTTCATTACGAGCGCCGTCTCAAGAAACACTGCATTGGAACCCCCGTGGTCCGGGACGGCCACCTGTACTCCAGTCTCACCGACGGGTTCGGGCAGTGCATGGAGCTGGCCACCGGTGAGGTGGTTTGGGAGGAACGCCTGCCGGCCAGCGGTGCAAGCTCCCAGACGTGGTCGTCGCCCGTGCTCTCAGGCGACCGGCTCTACATCGTGAATCAGTCGGGCGACACCCTGGTGCTCCGTTCGGCGCCAAAATTTGAAGTGATCTCCGTCAACCCGGTCGGGGAGCCCTCCAACTCAACCCTGGCCCTGTCGGATGGGCGGATCTTTCTTCGCACGGAGACCGCACTGTGGTGTCTGGCCGAGGATCGTGCGGCATCCCGCTGAAGCCTGGTCCGCACGTCACGGCGTACGCGGGCGATTGCGGAACTTGTCGTAAAGCTGGGTGTGGCGGCTGGAAAGTGGCACCTCCTCGCCGCCGATCCAGAGGCGCTTGACCCGGGTGCGGATGTCGAGGATGTCGCCGTCCGCCGCAAAGAATGTGGCATCCTTGCCCGGCTCAAGCGACCCCAGACGGTCCGCGATGCCCAGGATTTGAGCCGGATACAGCGTCAGGCCGCGGAGGGCCTCGGCGGCCGGCAGACCAAAAGCCACCGCCTGCGCAGCGGCATACGGGATGTTGCGCACGGTGGAGGCGCCGAAGCGTCCGGTACCCTCGCTGAACGCAATTTTGACCCCCGCCCGGTGGAGCAGGGCCGGCGTGGTGAACTGGATGTCGTACGGATCCTCCTCCCGTGGTGGCAGGGTGAACTGATGCTCGTAGGCCACTGGAATCTGGTGGGTGGCCAGAAGCGCTGCGACGCGGGCGGCGTCGCGGCCACCGGCCAGCACCGCCCGATACTTGCGGCGCGCTGCCCACTCCACAGCGGAACGGGTCTGGCGGTATTCATCGGCGTGCAGGAAGACGGGTTTTTCCCCGCGGATCACAGGCAGCATGGCCTCCCATGCCGGCACCAAGGTGGCGGCCCTGTCGTCCCCGGGGGCGGACCGTGCCCTGGCATAGGCCTCCGCTTCGGAAAAGAAGCCGTCAATCTCCCGGATCCGGCGGTCACGATCCCTCGCCTGGTCCTCCGGCGATTTCCAGTCATCCGGATTGGCGTAACGCTCCTTGGGGGTCGTGTTGAGTGTGAACTCCGGCCAGAAAACGTGGAGGCCGACATCCCGCTCCACCACCAGATCCTCCACCGTCCAGCCGGCGAGCGCGATGACCGAAGACCGTCCACTGATCACACCACCAAGCGGGATGGGCTGGGCGTGGGTGTAACCGTTTGCACGGGCCACCGGGATCAACTCGGAGTCCGGATTCACCGAAACCCACGAAGTGACCTCCGGTGTGAAGGCCCCCACCTCGGTGGTGTCGCGGGTGGCCCGGACCGCGTCAATCTCCTGGAGTCCCAGGATCGTTGTCGGGGCGATCAAACCCGGGAAGAGGTGGAGTCCCTGAAGGTCCAGCGTGCGGTCTGCGGGACCAGGGTCGCCACCGACGGAGGCCAGTTTGCCGTCGCGGACCCGCAGGCAGGCGTTGGTAAGCACAGGTCCCGCAGCGGTGTGCAGGGTGGCATTGATGATTTGCAGCGAGGCGGCGCCTGCCGGCAGCAAGAGCAACCCGGCCAGCGAGGAGTAGAGGAGTGCCTTCATCAACTTGGGACCTTGAAGATCTCTAGGGTTGCGCATACGCGGGCTCCGCTCCGGGCTTCCACTTGATGTTGCAGCCCAGGCTGGGCAGTTGGGGCCCGGAGACCGGACGTCCGGCAAGCACATCCTCAAGCGCCGCGCGCAGATTGGCACCGGTGATCGGACGCCCATTCCCCGGCCGCGAGTCGTCAAACTGACCCCGATACGCGAGCTCGCGGGAAGGGTTGAAAAGAAAAAAGTCCGGAGTGCAGGCCGCCTTGTAGGCGCGCGCCACCTCCTGCGACTCATCGAACAGGTAGGGGAAGGTCCAGCCGGAGGTGCGGGTAAACTCGGCCATTCGCTCGGGACGATCCTCCGCATACCGCGCAACATCATTGGCGTTGATGCCCACGAACGCCACGCCCCGACGCGCGCATTCGCGTCCGAACTCCGCCAGCGCGGCCCTCAGGTGCAACACGTACGGGCAATGGTTGCAAAGGAAGGAAACGACCATCGCCGGGGCGACGCTGAAATCGGTCAGCGAGACCTGGCGTCCGGTGGCGGGCTCGGGCAGTCGGAACGCGGGTGCCGGCGTCCCGAGCGGCAGCATCGTGGAGGGCGTCAAGGCCATCCCCCGATTGAACGGAGAATGCGCCCCCAACGCAATTCCCGGTTGGTGCCGGACCGCTTCAGCCTCACGCTGCGGAATGCAGATCACGAATCTCAATCCCGACGCCGACATCGGCGCCAGCGCCTGGATGGTCCAATTGGACGGCCACCGGTTGTTGTTGGATGCCGGCACCCATCCGCGCCGGGATGGCCGGGAGGGACTCCCGTTGTATGAGGCGGCCGGGGATGCCGATGTGGATGCGGTCGTGGTGTCCCACTGCCACCACGACCACGTGGGCTCGCTTCCGGTCGCCATGCGGCATTTTCCGCACGCCCCGGTGTTCATGACCGACCTGAGCTACTTCCTCGTGGAGCGCGTGCTCCATAACTCGGTCAACGTGATGAAACGTCAGCGCGAGGAGCTCGGAATCCGGGAGTACCCGCTGTATTCGCATGAGGAGGTGGACGACCTCGCCGCGTGCTTCCAGGGACTGCCTTACAACCGAGAGCACGCCTGGGTCGCCTTTCCCAACGGGCAGGGCGTTTCGCCGACGCTGGAGTTCCATGACGCCGGGCATACTTTGGGCGCGGCCGGGGTGATGCTTCGGGGGGCACGGGAGACGCTTTTCTACAGCGGGGATGTGTGCTTTCACGACCAGACGCTCCTGCGGAAGGCCCGGTTCGAGGATGTGCAGGCCGACGTGCTGATCCTCGAGACCACGCGGGGCGCCCGGGAGCCGGTGCCGGGACTCACGCGTGAGGGGGAGCTGGATCGAATGGTCACGGCCATTGAAGCGGTCCTGGGGGCCGGCGGGAACGTGCTGATCCCGTCCTTTGCCCTTGGGCGGACTCAGGAGATGCTCGCCCAACTCGCCATCTGGATGCGCACCGGCCGGCTCCGACCGCGTCCGGTCCACATCGGCGGATTGGGAAGGGTCTTCACCGAAATCTACGACCTGCAGGCCCACCGGACCCACCGGTCTCACAGCAACCTCCGTCTGACCGAGGCCCTGAACCTGACGGTCATGAATCCCCGCGAGGTGGCCTCGGGACGGCTCGGATCCGGACGCCTCTTCGTCATGACCGCCGGAATGATGAGCGAAAACACCGGGGCGCATGATCTCACGCTGCGGATGGCGGGCGACGCGCGGAACGGAATCTTCTTCGTAGGCTATGCCGATCCGGCATCACCGGCGGGCCGTCTGCGTGCCGCCCCGGAAGGGGAACCATTCCTTTTCAGCGCCTCGGGCGGGGAGCTGACCCGCCGGTGTCGTCTCGAGGAGTTCGATCTGACCGCCCATGCGCATCGCGAGGACCTGCTGGAGTTTGTCGGCCAGGTGAATCCTCACACCGTGATCCTGGGACACGGCGACGCCCCGGCGCGCGCGTGGTTTGCGGCGCAAATCCATGCGCGATGGCCCCGGATCCGGGTGGAACAACCCGGCCCGGCGGCCACGGTCCGGGTCGCCTAAGCGGTGATGGAACCGCGAATCCGCCGCCAACGAGTCAGCATCAGCGCGCCCAAACCGAGGGCTGCGAGGGCCAGGGTTTCCGGCTCGGGAACCACCTGGGTATCGAGCGTCAGGGAATCGAGGCTCAGGCTGTCCTCCGCGGCCGAGAACTGGATCGTGTAGGTGGAAACGTTCAGCGGGGCGAGGTTCCATTCCCACGCCGAGGAGACGTTGAATCCCTGGGGGCCCGGAACCCCGGGGGTTCCGAATGCCGAACGGTCCAGCTCAACGCGGGTCGCCGACAGGCTTCCGGAGCCGTAGTTGAGCGAAACGGCGCCATAATCCAGTTCCGTGCCGGAGGTCCGGACCTGCAGCACGACGGCACCGACGGGGCCGCCCCCCGAATAGGAGAGGGTGAAATCGCTGACCCCGGCCAGGTTGTAGATGTTGCCGGAACCAAGGACGATGGCTCCCGGGGCGGACTGGACGAGGACCGAGGTGGTGTCGTTGCCGAACTCGGCGAGATTTCCCGGCGCGCCGACGGCGACGGTGAAGGACTCCCAGTATCCCGCCCGGGACCCGGGCTCCCCCCGAAAGCTGGGGACGTAGAACCCGTTGGTGGCCGCCAGGGCGGCCGATCCGGACAGAGCGGCGGCAAGAGCCGCACCAATTCGCAGTTTCATCGCCGCGAATCTGGGCCAATCCTGCCGGCGCGCCAAGCGGCGGATTGCGATTCAAGCGCCCGGGATTGCCTTCAAACTTGTGGCATTGGAACGCGGAGTTGCCCGGCTGGCGGGAAGGCAATGTTGCAAAGGCGCTGCTCGACCAACGTCGTTTGCTGCGCTGGGCAGCACGCGCTTGGCCAAACCCGGCGGCGTCGCGAGTCTCGAACCGGTGAAGATCCTGGTCATTGAGGATGACGCGAAGACGGCCCAGGCCATTGTCCGTGGCTTGGAGGCGGAGGGCCATGAGACCGCCGTTGCCGGGACAGGCGACGATGGATGGGTTCAATTGGACGCCGGGGGATTCGACCTGGTGGTGCTGGACTGGATGTTGCCGGGACGGGACGGCCTTGAAATTCTCAACGCACTGCGTGGCAGGAATCCAAGGCCTCCGGTGCTGTTGCTGACGGCCCGGGATGCCGTCGAGGACCGGGTCGTGGGCCTGGATGGCGGCGCGGATGACTACTTGGTGAAGCCGTTCGCCTTTGCTGAACTGCTGGCCCGCATTCGAGCGCTGCTTCGGCGCAGCACTCCGGATGAGGTGCTGCGGCGGCAGGTCGGGGATTTGGTGCTGGAAATCCCAGCACGCCGAGTCTGGCGCTCAGGACAGGAGATGATGCTGACGCCGCGCGAATTCGATGTGCTGGTCTGCTTGGCGCGGCACGAGGGCCAGGTCGTCACCCGGCAGATGCTCGCCGAGCAGGTGTGGCGCGATCCCAATCGGGCTACTCCGCTCGATAACGTCATGGACGTGCATCTGGCGCATCTGCGTAAGAAGCTGGATGAGGGGCGTCGCTCGCGGCTGATCCAGACGGTGCGCGGCGTCGGCTTCATGCTGCGGGAGGAACTGCAGCCATGAGATCCTGGTGGCGGCGCCAATCCCTCCAGTTCCGGCTAGCTGTGTGGTTCACCGCGGTCGCGAGCGGGATCCTTCTGGGGTTGGCGCCGGCGGTCTACTGGCGGATCGGGCACCGGCTGCACGTCGAGTTGGACCGCCAGCTCGGAATTGACTGGAACCTCATCGAGGCGCACCTGGAGGCGGACGCTGCGGGGGGCATCCGATGGAAAAGGGATAGTCCGGCCTCCCCGGATAGTCCGGGCTATGCGGACACTTGGTTCGACGTCTGGGCGGGCGGGGGGCTGCTGCTGCGCCACTGGCCGGCCCGCGGCGGGATCTCCGGACGGCCGCCGGCGGACCAGGCGCGGCAGTTCCACACCCTCCCGCTGGACACGGGAAGCTCGGCACGTGCACTGGAGCAGCCAGCCCGGATTGGGGGACGCGAAGTACTTCTCCGGGTGTTCCGCGACGAATCGGGACTGCGCCGCACCCTGCGGGAGATCCTGATGGGGTTTGCCCTGGCAGTGCCCGTGGTCGCGATGCTGGCGGCGCTGGGGGGATACGTCATGGCGGGGTGGATGCTCCGCCCGATCCGCGCGATGACGGAACAGGCGTGCCGGATCACCTCCGAATCCCTGGGCGAGCGTCTGCCCAACCCGAATCCGCATGATGAACTCGGCCGCCTGGCGACCGTGTTCAACGAGACCCTGCAGCGGCTGGAGAACTCTTTTGACTCCCTCCGGCGGTTCACGGCCGACGCGTCCCATGAATTGCGGACTCCCCTGACGGCACTGCGGGCGGTCGGGGAGGTGGCGCTGCGGAACCCCGGCGATGTTCAGGCCCTCCGGGAAACGCTGGGCAGCATGTTGGAGGAGGTGCAGCGGTTGCATGACCTTGCCGATTCCCTGCTGCTGCTGGCCCGCGTCGAGGGCGGCCGGTGGTCAGCGCGGCTGGAGGCCGTGCCGGTCGGGGCGCTGGTCCGGGAGGTGGGCGACTGCCTCGGCGTGCTGGCCGCCGAGAAACGGCAGACCATCGAGTGCACCGCCCATCCGGGACTGCTGGTGACCGCCGACCGGATGCTCCTGCGTCAGGCGGTGATGAACGTCCTGCACAACGCCATCCGTCATGGTCCTCAGGGATCCCGGGTTGCGATCCAGTGCTTCCTCCGGGGCCCTCTCGCGGTCATCGCCATCATGGATGAGGGACCCGGAATCGCGCCGGAGCACCAGCAACTGGTGTTCGAGCGATTTTATCGTGTTGAGAAGTCGCGCACCCGTCCGGAGGGCGGCGCGGGACTCGGACTCGCCATCGCCAGGTCATCCGTTGAACTCCTCGGCGGGCGCATCGTGCTGTCCAGTGAGCCGGGTCGGGGTTGTCGCTTCGAGATCGGCCTGCCGGTGCGCGGTCCGGGGGTGAGGCCGGTGGCGGGACGTTGCAGGCTTCGCGGGGATCGCGGAGGTTCCTGAAGAAATCTTCAGGATTCTGCGGTGGGGTTGGCCGGGGGGTTTCCTCAACATAGTTCCCGAAGGCACCGCAGGCTGTGCTGTCAGAGCCACCCCGGCCTTTCGCGACATGCATTCCGTCCTCCACGTTGCCCTGCGCCGGCCGCTTTCGGTGATGGTTCTGGTGGTGGCCGTGATCCTCGGGGCCTCGTTTGCCCTGACGCGCATGGCCCGCGACGTGTTCCCGCCGCTGGGCATTCCAACCATTTACGTGGCCCAGCCCTATGGCGGTATGGATCCGGCGCAGATGGAGGGGTATTTCACCTACTACTACGAATACCACTTCCTCTACATCACCGGCATCGAGCACGTGGAGTCGAAATCCATCCAGGGCGCCAGCCTGATGAAGCTTCAATTCCACCCCGGTACGGACATGGCGTCCGCGATGGCCGAGACGGTGGCCTACGTCAACCGGGCGCGCGCCTTCATGCCGCCGGGAACGCCCGGGCCGTTCGTGACCCGCTTCGACGCTGGAAGCGTGCCCGTCGGCTATCTGGTGTTCTCGACGACCAACGTCAGTCGGACCGTGGGGCAGATGCAGGATGCGGCCCTGAACCTGGTGCGGCCGCTCTTCGCGACCCTTCCCGGGGTTTCCGCGCCGCCCCCCTTCGGCGGCAGCGCCCGGACGATCCTGGTGAATGTGAAGCCGGACCGGATGCGGGCTTACAACGTGACACCGGACGAGATCGTCACCGCATTAACCCAGGCCAATCTGGTGAGTCCCTCGGGCAACATGAACCTGGGGGACCACTATCCGCTGGTACCGGTCAACGCCGTGGTCCGGAACATCAGGGACCTGGAGGCGGTTCCGCTTCGTGTCAAAGGAGGCGCGGGAGTGTTTCTGCGCGATGTGGCAACCGTCGAGGACGGCAGCGACCTGGTCACCAGCTATGCCCTGGTGAACGGCCGGCGCACGGTATACCTGCCGGTCACCAAGCGCGCGGACGCCTCGACGCTTTCCGTGGTGGAGCTCGTCCGCAAGAATCTTGCGCAATTTCAGTCCGTGGTGCCGGAGGACATCGAGGTCACCTATGAATTTGACCAGTCGCCGGTGGTCCGGCGGTCCATCCGGGACCTGATCAAGGAGGGTGCGGTCGGCGCCGTCCTGACCGGCCTGATGGTGCTGCTGTTTCTGCGCGACTGGCGGAGCGCCTTCATCGTGGTGATCAACATTCCCCTGGCGCTCCTCGCGGCCTCGATGGCGCTTTGGGTCAGCGGACAGAGCATCAACCTGATGACGCTTGGCGGACTCGCCCTCGCCGTGGGAATTCTCGTGGACGAGGCCACGGTGACGGTGGAGAACATCCATACCCATCTGCACCGGGGCGCGTCCGTGGCCCGGGCGGCCCTTGAGGCGACGCGTGAAACGGCATTGCCGCGGCTTCTGGCCATGCTCTGCGTTCTTGCGGTGTTCCTCCCGGCGGTCTTCATGCAGGGGGCCGCCCGGTCCCTTTTCGTGCCCCTCGCCCTGGCGGTGGGGTTTTCGATGATCGCGTCATTCCTGCTCTCCAGCACCCTGGTTCCGGTGCTCAGCATCTGGTGGCTCCGCCGTCCGGGTCCTCCGGGTGGCGGAACGCATCCGACGGAGCCGCAACCGCCGGACCGCGGTGGACTTGCCGGGGTGCTGACGGCGTATGGGAGCCTGCTGCGCGGCGTGGTCCGGCTCCGCCATGGGCTCCTCCCCGTTTACCTGGGGTTGACGTTCGGTGTGGTGGTGGGGCTAGGCCGCCGGCTCGGAACGGAGATCTTCCCGACCGTGGATTCCGGCCAGCTCGCCCTGCGCCTGAGGGCTCCAGCAGGAACGCGCGTCGAGGTCACGGAACAGTTCGCCCTTCAAGCCCTCGACCTGATCGGGAGGGAGGCCGGTCCGGACAACGTGGCCCTGACGCTGGGACTGGCCGGGGTGCATGCACCGAACTATCCGGTGAACCTGATCCATCTCTGGAATGGCGGCCCTGAGGAGGCACATCTGTCCATCCAGCTCCGGCCGGAAGCCCGGATCCCAATCCCCGAGCTGCGGGAGCGGCTGCGCAGTGCGTTTGCGGCGCAGCTCCCGGAGCTTCGGGTCTCGTTCGAGCCGAGCGACATTGTCAGCCGGGTCATGAGTTTTGGGTCGGCGACGCCCGTTGAGGTGGCGGTGAGCGGCCCAAGCCTCCCGGCCAACCGGGAGTTTGCGGAGAAGGTTGCCACGCGGCTCCGCGGGATCCCGGCCCTGCGGGATGTGCAGATTGCGCAATCCCTCGATTTCCCAACGGTGGAGGTGGATGTCAACCGCGAACGGGCGGGCCTCCTGGGCGTGAATATGAGCGACGTGACCCGCTCCCTGGTGGCGGCAACGACCTCCAGCCGCTTCACCGTGCCGGTGTACTGGGCGGATCCGGGTTCGGGCATCGCGTTCTCGGTCCAGGTCCAGATCCCGCAGACCGAAACCGCGTCCTTGGAGGATTTGAGGAACGTCCCGATCGCCGGCGGCGACGGACGCTCCACGCTCCTCCGCAATGTGGCCAGCGTCACGCCGGGCACCGCCGTCGGGCAGTACGAGCGCTACAATATGGCGCGGGTGGTCAGCGTCACCGCCAACCTCCACGGGACGAGCCTCGGCGATGTCAACAAGGAGATCACTGCGGCACTCGCCGGACTCGGGTCGCCGCCGGCGCGAACCCGGGTGGATCTCCGGGGCCAGGTGGTGCCATTGCAGGAGCTGCTGGATGGTTTTCGCTCCGGCATCGTCCTCGCCATCCTCACGATTTTCCTCCTGCTGGCCGCAAACTTCCAGTCGCTCCGGCTGGCGCTGGCGGTGGTGTCCACGGTTCCGGCGGTTCTTGCCGGAGTGGTCCTGATGCTGTGGATGACCGGCACCACGCTGAACCTCCAGTCCGCCATTGGGGCCATCATGGCCGTTGGCGTGGCGGTGGCGAACTCGATCCTGCTCGTCACCTTCGCCGAGATGGCGCGGGCCGCGGGCGCCGACCGCGCCGAGGCGGCGGTGCAGGGTGCGCGGGAACGGCTGCGGGCGATCCTCATGACCAGCTGCGCAATGATTGCGGGCATGATCCCGCTGGCGCTCGGCCTCGGGGAGGGGGGCGACCAGACAGCCCCCCTGGGTCGTTGAGTCTTCGAGCGAGGTCGGGTAAGGGCCGGAATCCGCCGAATTCCACCGGAAAGCGCCGGAAATCAACGCTTTACAACGGCGAAGTCCAGAATCGCGAGGTTTGGTAAACTTTGGCCGAAAATGGCCGGATTTGCGAAGGTTCGGTAAACGTTTGCAGGGCGCCAGATGGCGGATGCAAGGGGTCTGCACGAGCCTTGCACCCGGCGGGCGGCGGCCGTCAGAGGAGGAAAAGCTGAGAGTCTTGGCGCGGCCGAGGCCGACGCATCGCCGGCTTGAGCAGGTGCGCTGCCTGGGCCAGCTGTCTGACTGGGTCTGGACGACTCTCGGGGGTCCGGCCGCCAACGGCCGCGACGACTTGAGCCATGAGGTCACCCACGAGGGACGCCTGGTGGCGCTTGGCCAACTCGTAGAGACGATCACCGCGGATCCGGAGGTAGGAGTCCACCACCTGGCCCAGCCAGGCCGGCCGGTACCGGATCGACCCAATGTCACCGTGTCGGATGGCCTCCATCAGCACCCCGGATCTCGAGTCGAGGAACAGATCTCGATAGGAGTCAGCCGAGATCGTGACCCCCCGTTCGTCCAGCCATTCAGCCGGCTTCAAAACGACCCACCGGAGGAGGCGCGGAGTATCCTTGGCCACGGCGACGTGATCGCCCCCGTAGAAATGGCGCCCGATGAAACCCAGGATGGTGTCCCGAATCTCCTGGGGAGTCTGCTGGCGCCGAGGCGATCGCTGTGCTGAGTTTGCCGCTCCACGTTTCACGCTTCGGCGCACCAGAGGTCTTGAGTTTCCTTGAACCGTGAAACCCGGTCGTGCTTGCTCACTCCCGAGTCTCTGGACCGCTCACGGTGGGCGATCGTCGAGCCTCCAAGTGTGCCGGGCATTTTTGACCGATGGAGAACGCCAACTGGATCGTGGCAGCGATTATCGCGGCAGTCGTGAAGGAGAGTGTATCGTTGTTGCTCCGGTACGCGGCAAAGCACGCCCCTACCGTCAGGAGGAGGATCGTGACTCGGCTGACTGCCCACTGGCGGTTGATCGACGGCATCTTGGAAATCCTTCAGGGTTGTTTTTGGGGTTGGATAGCCTGGATAATTGGGGAGCCGCCAGCTTCAAGAGGCCAGATGTTCATGGTGGCTTTCTCTATGGTCGTTGCCGCGTACTGGTTCCACTCGGGTGTCGAAAAGGTTGCCAGCGAGTGCCGCCGCTAACCCGGAAACCGCGTTAATTCGTAGTCGATTTCCAGAATTATCGCCCGCACTTCCGGAGGCGCATCAAGGTTCATGGATCAGTTCCCATGCAGATCGGGTCCGCGTCGCGAGAAAACCATCCCCGCGCAATTGGCGAGGCACCAGTCGAGTGCCTCTTGGGCATTTCTGGTCGGTACCACCTCCAGGCTCCGCCGACGGCCGGTCGAGACGACGAGCAACCCATGGGGGTCTCCCTCGACGTAGAAAACAGTCTTCGATTGCTGTGGAAATGACGGGAGGCCTTCGCTCCAGTTCGATTGTGGTCGTCCCATGGCGATATGGGGTGGCTGCACTGGCCGGACCGCGCGTCAACGCGGCTCCGGCCTCATTGCTTTTCAAACCTCGGATCATCGGTCTTTGGGCTCCAAGTAGGGCAACCCGACGAGCCGGAAAGCGTCCTCTTCGGAATGGATCCAGTGTCGGCGGCCAACTACGTCGGTGAAGTGGCCGGCCGTTGGGTGCCAGCGCCAACCCTTACGGAGCGCGGCGGTGGCGATTCGAGTGTTCGTCTCGGCGCTGCCGGTGCGGCAAACGATGTAGCCGTGCCAGGCCGGGAAGTAGGTCGCGAAGAAATCGATCGGTACCCCGGACGCTCGGTGGATCGCGAGCTTGTTGCATTCGCCCCACGTCGGCCTGCCAAGTTTGTTCAGCCGCTTCGCCAGAATTCCGGCGGACAAAAGTCGGTCCAGCTCCAGGTCCACCATGTTTCGCATGCGAAACTCACCCAAGGCGCCCAGAAGATCTGGCGGTTCCGGCACTGCCTCCATTCGCGGGATGTATACGATCTCCACGTCGCCCACCTCCTGACGGCCGCGACGGAGCGATCCGCACACCTTGATCGCAGGCGCCCCACCGGGGAACGCCTCACACACCCCGACCAAGGCGCGGCAGATCTCCTTCGCTGTCGTCAGGGCGACGCCCCTGGAGAACCGCTGTGGATTCGCGCTCAAAATGGATCCTCCCCGGGCCCTGGCGGGCGTGCGTCCCCCGCCAGGGCCATTGCCGGCGCGTCAGCCCCGTGCTGACCCCGGCCCCGAACTTTCGGGCTGTGGGCCGCAGATGTCCGTTTCTTGGCCCAGCGCTCAGGGGGTATGCCGGCGGCCGAGTACATATCGGCCAAGCTGTGGTGGCGGGCGTTGCGCATGGCCTGCAGCCGCGCCCAAAGGGTCATGACGAGCTGGAGGAGTTCACTGGGAATCTCCAACAGTTCGCCGCTGGCGCGTCTGCGGATCAGTCTGGGCTCGTGGCTCAGATCGTCCACCCCGACGGTGCCTCCAGGGCTCGGCGGTCGGCGATCCGACACGACCCGGGCCACGTAGCCAGCTGGGTCCTCCACGTACACGCCCAGGCACTGGGTGATCTCCGCCAAGCGGTGCTCCAATCGTGCCCTCACCTGGTTCTGTGCCCGGAGCTGCGGCCCCAGTGATCCTGGATCCGAGATCGCGCGGAATGCGCCGAGCACCAGATCCAGATCGCGGTTCGTCAGGAGCTTCGACGACCGGGTACACCCGATCGCGCGCGCCTGGATCTCGTGCCGATCCGCGGAGGGATCGGCGCGCCGCACCGCCGCCCATTCGCGCCAATAGAGCTGGGTCTGCTTGGGGGTCATTGGGTCAGGCCGGCATGGCGACGTGCGGCGGCATACATGGCGCACACCGCCGGGATTGTATCAATTCGCGCGCGGGTCGCGATGATGCCCGCCCGGATGGTCCCATGGTTTCGACCGATCCAGGCCCCCAGTTCGTAGGGACACAGCGACGACAGTTCCAGGGTGAGCATGTACCACGCCTGCCGCGCCCGCACGATACGCTCGGGACGGCTGCGGCCGAGCAACTCGTCCCGAGTCACCCCAAACGCGCGGATCACAGCGTCCGCGGCGTTCTGGATCGCCTCTTGGGGCGACTCCGGTGACCGCCATTCGGGCGCAACAGCAGTGCCCACGCTGAGGGCGGGACGGGCCGCCTCCGGATCCAGTGACGAGTAGGAAATGGTCATGGCCGCCCCTCCGCCGGCACCACCTGTCGTTCATCGGGGGCGTCAATCCGCGGCTCGACGTAGAACGTCTCCTCCTGGACCACGCGGACGCCCATGTGCCGCAGATCCTGAGGGGACAGTTCGTCGCGCATCGCGAGGATCGCGGCCTTGTCCACCTCCTCCTTGGTGCGGATGAATCCCTTGTAAGGAGTCAGGTTGCGCAACTTCTCGAGCACGCGATCCCAAGTGAACCCCGACAGCGGCTTCAGCGATGGATTGCCTGTTCGCCATCCGACGACGCCGTGGGTCATCTGGAGGCTCTTGGCGGTGCCGAATGCTTCCGGGTGCCCATCCGCCCAGGCGCGCAGCATCTCCGTGTTGGTCTGGATGTCCGTGCCGAGCTGCAGCAGTTCATCCTTGAACCGGTCATCCACAGCCTTGAGTTCGAGCTCGCGTTCGGCCGCCATTGCACTGCGCGTGATGACTTGGGCCCGGAGCAGGCCGAGCACCGTTTCGGCCTCCTCCCGAGTCTGAATGAGGGGCCCCTTGGACTTGATTCGATTGGACATGAGGATGGGGGGTTACTGGACGCCGATGTCATCGTCGCCCCGGAAGCAGGCGTACATGGCACCGCCTACCACCAGGACGACCAGGGCAAGTATAAGGACCACGTTCGCCGTGGCCCGCGGCTGGGTGATGGAGACCAAGACGACCAGGGCGCAGCAAGTGCAGGTCACGGCCAGCTTGAGCACCTGAATCCGGGTGCGCAGCGTGGCAACGACACGCCGCAGCCGATCAATCGTGCCGTCCCGATGGGCCCTGGCCGACACGTAGCTGCCATCGTGCGGGAATGGAGAGATTTCGGTCTTCATGAGCTCCTCCTATTCATTCGCAGTCGTGCCAGGTTTGGGTCGCGGACAATGCACGCTTCTCATGCCACTGATAGTCCTCCCACGCGTCATTGATCGCTTCGAGCCTCCTCGTCGATCCCACTACCCACACAGGAATTCCGGACGGTCTGACAGCCCGGAACAGACCGTACGATGAGCATTGGAGCGTATACCCCGGAGGCATGCCTCGCATCTCTGCAGCGGCGCGAGTCAATGCGGCGACTGCCGCACTGCCCCCCCAGAAGAATCCAATTGCCGCGCCAATCAGCACGACGAGAAACAGACCGAATCCGGCGATTTTTGAGATAAGCGATTTCATGATTCAGAATTGGTGACGTTTAATCGGTAGAAACTGAGGCACTGCCCGTTGTGCCACTCGCTGCGCTGTTCCACCTGGAGGCCGCGCTCGCGCAGATCTGCCACCCGGGAGTGGACGATGCAGAATCCCTGCGGGTTGCCTGCACCCACCCTGGCCAGCACGGGCATCGGCACCCAGGCGCCCTGTGCCGCCACGAGGCGGCGACGGATTCTCTCGCACTGGGTCCACCCACGCCGCCGCCCCCGCCGTTTGAATTCCTTTTGTGTGCTCATGGCTTTTGTTCGGATCTCAGGTCATCCAAGTACCAGATGCCGTCCGTCACCCTGTGAAGTCGGAAGAGGTCGCCTCGGCAAAACTTTCGCGCCGCCGCCTGCGCGGCCGGCTCCGGTCCCATCGTGCAGCTGGCCTTGACCCCGGTGCCATTCACTCGGGCCATGTAGGTGTCCCCGCTGTACCGGACCGAGACAAGGTGCTGGGGGTGCGCGCTCATACCGCCTCCTCCTGCGCCTGTGCCAGGCAGTAGGCGGCCAGCACCCGCCCCCAGGTCATCTTGGTCGAGGTCTCCTTCGCCAGATTTCGGGCGTCCTCCAGCAGACGGATCCACGAGCCCAGCCCGTCGGCGCGGACGATTTGCTTCTGCAGCAGCGCCGGGTTCGCAGCAAACGACTTCGGGCCATCCTCGCCGTCCAACGCGATGCGCATCTCCCGGTCAGGCGCGGGCTCCAGCCGGAAGGCGTCCGCAAAGGCATTCAGGTCTGCGGCCGGGACTTCCGATGGGAGCTGCAGCACCAGCCCCGGCGACCTCCGCCTCCACAGCTGCTGGAGGATCGAGTTGTGCCGCAGGGCATCACGGAGATCCCCGGTGCCCATCAGCACCACGCCACACTTGCGCCGATCGTGGATCTCTCGCACGAACTCCAGGACCATCAGGCTGGAGTTGTTCTTCTTGTTGTAGAGGCACTGGTGAGCCTCATCCACGATCAAGAGGTTGTGCTCGTCGAAGCTGTCCAGGATGCGCCGGCGAAGGTCCGGGTAGCAGATGCGATCGGGGATCCCCAGCCTGCGGGCCAGTTCCGAGATGGTCACCGTGATGGAGCCACCCGTCGGCACGCGGAACACGTGGGTCGTCCCATGGTTGTTGAGCCGCTGGAATTCATTCGCCGCCGTCGTCTTGCCGATTTGCGAATCACCGACCACGAATCCCAGGCGGTGCTTGGTCAAGGCGCCCCGGAAGATCGTGAAAAGCCGGCGGGTCAGCGGGGTCTCAATGAACGTCGTCGCGCTGTGGGCCTCGACCTCCTGCACATCCCGCCTGAGGGCGGCGATCGCCTTGGCCAGCGGCATCAAGCTCGCACCCTCGGCGCCGCGTTTACCGGTCAGGGCCTGGTAGACGCTATCACCGCTGTAGACGCTGCCGTCCGGCTTGCGCAGCCGTGCCGCCAGATCGGCCACACTGATATTGAGCCCTTGCCCGTACTTGGCGAGCCATCGGAGCTGCTGGCACTCGAAGTCCGGCAGATTCCGCGTCGCCAGCGCCACCGTGTCCGCCGCCACCGTGAATCGGTTTCGCGGATTCGGCGCCGCGACCAGCTCGGTCTCCGGCGCAGGCGCCGGCGGTGCATCAATGGTCAGTGTGTCGTGCATGTCCCTCCTTTTGGTTCAGCTCAATGGCGTCGGGATGTATTCCACGTCGCCCAAATCGGGTTCGAGGTGCGTGGCCGATCCCGCCTCGATCACCTCATCAAAGACCTCTCCTTCGATCGGAGCATCCGTCTGCATCGCCCGACCCGCTTCCGCGGCCCGGCGAGCCATCCGGTTCATCTCAGACGTCGGCCGGGTCGGATCCCGGCGCGCCGCCTCCTCCACCAGCCGCTGATTGTGTTCGGCCATGTGGAGACGTTGCTCGGCCTCGTCGAAATGGCGGCCGGCCACCCCGATCTTCCGATCCGCCACCCAGGTGGATTGGCGTTTGATCGCTCTCTGGACTCCGTCCACATCGTTCTTCGAGGGCATCTCGATCCGTTCGACCAGGGCCACGTGTGCGCCCTTGGCGTCCACCAGCTGCAGCCACTGAGGCATGAGCGGGTTGAAGAAGGCGGAGAACTTGTCTCCCGGGTAAAACTCCCGCCCGGTCGCTTTGGCCAGGAACCGGTGAACCCCGGGACCAAATCGGAGCGTGTCCTGGAACTCGATCATGCTCTGGCGGGTCACCGTCACCTCCAGGGCATCGTCGGGATCCAACAGTCGGTGGAGTGCCATCGGGCTCACCCGCTGCAGCTCGCCAGATCCCCGCTCCCACACCTCGCGCCGCGACAGGCGCACGGCGCGCGTCAGCTGTGATCCTCCAGCTTGCAGCACCGCCCGGAGCGCTTGCTGCTCCGGCGCCGGCAGCGCCGCGAGCGCAGACACGGGCAGCCACATGAGCGACTGCGGGTCAGACCGCCACTCGAGGCGCGTGAACCCGAGTTCCTCCCACCCCTCCAACTCGTGATCTCGGTCTTCGAGTACCGACTCGATCGCGGCCCGCGCGACCCGGGAGAACTGCCCGTACGTCATCACCCCGAGCAGTTGGACCTCCTGCGCGAGATCGGGCGGCAGCACACGCGCCAGATCAAGGCTCCGGGCCAGCGCGAGCTCCCGGCCGTGCAGATCTGCCGGACCGTTGATTCGCTGGTTGCTCCCGGTCCTGCCCGGGAGCCGGTCGAGCACATTCTCGATCACCGACCACAGCCCCTCGATCAGGGGCTTGTGCTTCGGGTTCCCCTTCCCGCGCGGTGCGTATTGCCCAGGGTGCGCCTGCTCCGCAAACACGCGGCCCTGGGAGACTTTCACGCGCCCGCCCGTCACAGCTGCCAGCCGCGCCTCAAAGGCGGGCCGGATGACCGCCTTGCCTGCCTCGGTGACGAGCGTCGTCCCAGCCTCATCCGTCCGGTAGCCGTGCTTGGTGAGCAACGACACCACGAAGCACCGGAACTGGAATTCACTGAGGACCCGCTTCTTCTCCGCTTCGTCGTCCCAGAGCATCGGCCGCACTGAGACGCTCCCCCAGCCCGACAGCGCATCCACCCACCCAAAGCACTGCGGCCGCATCGCCCGGCTCTGGCCGGCAAAGTGGACCTTCACGTCGAAGTCGTGATCGTCGAATTCGATCCGCTCCGCGAGGCGCAGCCCTACCCGCGTCGTCCGGACGGGCGGCTGCACATTCCGTGCGGCAGCCATCCCCTGGCGAACCGCCAGGCCGTCGAATGGATGCTCGCGGACCGTCCGCTGCAGGTTGTCGTACGTCCACCCGTCCGGCACGCCGGTCGCGGGGTTGGCCGCCGGCCAGGTCTCGTACCCGGGGATCCGCTCGTAGTGCCGGCCCGCCATGTCGTAGTGGGTGCGCCAGATCCCGAGCAGCTCGGCGTGCGCCTGGGTGGCCACACGCTGGTGCTTCTCCCGCAGCCCCCGGTACCACTCTTGGAAAGCAGCCGGCAGCCCCGCGGGCTGGCGGGCCTTCCAGAGCGATGCCGCCTCCCGGCGGTCCACCAGGTCGAGAGGGTCCCGCGTCTTGATGTACCGGCGCACCCGGGTGTAGAGCGACCGAGGAGTCAGGCCTGGCACCTCCCCTGCGGCCTGCTTGCAGGCCGCCAGCAGCGACGGTGCGTCGAGCAGACCGGGGAGCCGCTCCGCGATCATTGAGAGCTGCGTCCAGGCGACGTTGCCGATCTGGCCGATCAAGGCGGGATCGAGCTGGATCACCGGGGAGAGCTGGAGCGGCGCAGTCATCTTCAGGCTTTCCGGTTCATGAGTGCCTTGAGCCGTTGGACCCACATGGAGGTCACGGCCTCCGTACCCACAAACTCCTGGGGCTCGAGCACCCCCAGCACCGATGCGTTCACCGCCGACATCAGCACGTTGTCGATCTCCCGCAGGAGCGACCGTGCCGCCTGTCGCTTCTGCTCCGGTGTGCTCGGCTTCAGCCGCGCCTGCATCCACTTCGAGAATTCCTCCCGGATCTCCTTCGAGCGGGCCCCGGCTTTGCCGCGCGGCGGCACCTTGCCGTTCACGATGAGCTCCGGGTGGCGCTCCCGCAGAAACTGAGCCCAGAATTGGTCGCCGCCCCGCGGCAGAGCTGGAGCCATGAGCCCCAGGCTCTCCATGAAGTCGAGTTGTGACCGCCCATCCACCAGTTTCTCGACCGCCTGGTTCAGCACCTTGCACTGGTAGTCCGTCAATTGGGTGATCGGGATCGTGAGCAACTGCCGGAAGACCTCGCCAGCCTCCCCACTCTGGAGCCGCGGCAGGGCGGCGCCCGCCATCTTCATCCAGCGGCTGGCGGTGTCGTCGCTGACCCCCAGTTCGCGTTTGACGATTTCGGGCCAGGCAAGTTGGTGGTCGGCATTGCCATCCGAGGGTCTCCCGACACGGATCTCATGCGATTGGTGCAGGTCGAGCAGCGCGATCCCGGCCATCACCCGGCACGCCACAGCCCCGTGCTCGAACCGATTGGCCGCATCCGTGAACCGCCGAACGGTGTCCCAGCTGTTCTGGGCGGTGGTCACCCGGGAGATGGCGAGTGCGAGATCTGGGATGGATGGAGTCGGGAGGTCTGCAGTCATTGGATCAATCGGGCTTGAAGGAAGTTTTCGAGGGAGTGCCGCCGGATGAATCGGGTGTGCTGCACCCGGTCTTCGGCCCACACCCCGGCGCGCACCATGTCCATGATGAGCTGGGCGCTGATCGAGAAGCGGATCGCGAGGACCGCGGCTCGCTGCCGGCCGCCGGGGGTGGGGCCGATGACCTCGGCGATCACACGGAGCAGATCCTCAGGGTGAGGGGACATCGTCCCGGGATCGCAGTGGTACCGCACGAGCTCGAGCGCCCAGAAGCGCAGCTCCCTCCGCGTTTCGGATCCCGGAGAGGCAAAATCCCAGACCCATCGGAGGCGGCCACGGTCCACCTGGTCGGCCACCGATTCGGTGTCCATCCCAAGGACGGCTCGCGCCGTGTCCACCGACACCAGGGAAACGGCCGACGATACATCGAGATGCGAGGTGCGCGTGCGCGTCGGCGATGTGGTGGTGAGGTCCATCAAGATTCCGAGTCTTGGTCTTCCCTGTTCTGCATTCCGGCGAATTGTCCGGCTAGAACTGCAATTGCGGAGATCACCGACAAGGCGCCGAGGGTGATGCACACACTGACAATCACTTCCCACCTCCCGGGGCGGACCTTGCGATGAGGTCGGATTCACCGATCGAAAGCTCTCCCGCCTCGATTCGCGGCAAGCCGTGGGCCAGCGCAATGCGCAGTACGTCCGATCTGTTGAGGCCCGTGACTTTCGCGATCCGGATAAGACGACTGTTGGTAGCACTCGGCAGTCTCACTGGCAGGGTCTCACCAAATCGGCGTTTCATGCGGGCGTTGTGTAGCAACGCTACACAACGTCGTCAACGACGTTCTTGAAAAAAAACTCTGAATGCTACACAGCTTGCCCGTGGCACTTGGATCGCAGCTCCCGATTCGTCTGGACCCGGAAACGGATAGTCGTTTACGGAGCGCTGCGGCCATCCTGGGAACATCGAAATCGGCCTTGATCCGGCTTCTGGCGAAATCGTTCTGCGACCAGGTCGTCCAGATCGACGGGTCTATCGTGATGCCGCCTGAATGGCGCAAAATTCTGCCGCCGTCTGACGGGCGCAGCGAGCGCGCGCGCCCGACCGTTACCGGCGACCCCGGCGCCGACGAGGGGAAGTCGCGCGCGAGAAGGAAGCGCCCAAAATGAGGAACTGAGCCCAGAGCGTACACATGATTCGCCTCCTCACATGCTTTGGCTGCGCGAGTACCGACGAAAGCGAACCGGCGCACGTAACATCGCGAATACGGCTGTTTTTGGAGCTCATCCTTGATTCAGGGGTGGGTCGGAACCTTGCGACGAGGTGCTCGGCAGCAAGACAACGTTGCTCACAAGATCCTCACCACCAAACCAGTGAGCATAGCGTGCGGGAATGGTATTGGGCTTAACGGTTCCAAATTGAGCGAGCGGAACGGATGGTTCAGTTTGCGATTTTGAGCAATTTCGCAAACGCAACCGAGAGCGTGGTAGGGCAGCAGCAACCGAATCGGTCCCGCAATAACCCAAACCGGCAACCTTCTGAAAGTGAGGCGGTTGTAATTCCCGCACGATGCGGGAATTAAATTTTGCCATGCTGCCCTCTTGCACTCCCAAGGGGCCATACGCAGGTTTCGATGGCTCCCCCGGGGTGGTGTTGAGGGCCTGGTAGTGCGTGGCCGCCCCCTTTTTTTCGGGCTTCAAGTTGATTTTGCCGACTGGGCCGCCGGCGAAAATCCACAACCGATCAGGAAACGGATTCGGCGCGAAAGTGTTCGTGGGCGTTCACGAGTCCGATCTTCAAGTCCTCGATTTGATCGTTCGCGATCTTGAACCACCTGTTCTGCAGGGTCAGAAACCTGTCAACGCTGACGCCCACTCCATCATTCCGCGACCAAATAACGTATCCCATGCCAACCGGTAACTCCATGGACAGCTTCCGACCGCGCGGTGGATCGATCTCTGTTCCAAGGATTCTCGCCGCTTCTTCAAGTTGGTCGATGGCTTTCCGAAATAGTGCCAAGCAAGCAGGAGGCATTCGATCCGGTCCAAATTCGAGTTCAACGATCGGCGCTTCAGTCTCAGGATCCTCGGGCTTTCTGACCACCATTCGGGAACATAGTTTTGCGCCCTCTTCGGGAAGCTGGGTCTTTGTCACTCCATGAAATTCGAGGACAAATCCTTCCACCAACGGAATCCGGGCGTGGAGAATGCTGTTCTCGACTTTGATTGGCTCGACGGGGTTCAACAGGGCGATCGACATCTGCTGAGGCTGCTCTAGCTCCTCTCGACCGTCAATCCCGCGTCGTCTGGAGCGCCCAATTGGCAATGGCGCTCGGCCTTGGAGTTTGCGGAAGTTCCGAAGCCCCCATCGGGAAATGGTTCTAAGGTCCGGGGCTGCCGGGGCGATCGCAAAGCGATCTCGCCGTGTTATCCACCTCTGCCGCCAGAGAGGCGCTCGGCCTCCTTCCGGCGACTGGCTTCTTCCGCTTCCTGAAGGGCGGCACGTTCCAAGCGCTCGAAGGCGAACACGATGTAGACAAACTGGACAAAGGACCAGGCAAACAAGCCTGCCAAAGCCGAGGCAACCCACTTGGCGATGGGGTTGTCCTGTGGCAGGAATCCGCCAGCCCCCATAGCGGTCGCACAGATCGTGAAGTACAGGACCAAGGCGGTGAGTCTCTCGCCACAATCGCGCGCTATGCCGGCGAGCCGACTCAGCTGCCTGGGCGGTGCATCCCATCTAACCACCAAGTCGACTACGCGAGTTCTCAAGTTATATGCCGTGACTGAAAAAGTCGCCACCACGAATGCAACCTTTTGCATCGCTTCCAAGGGCTGGATTCCGCCGGCCCGGAGACTTCCCCAAGCCAAGCCCATCGCGACTGCCATCACCGCGAATGCGGCCAATGAAATCCCCAAGCGCCCTCTTCCCGATTGAAGCTGGTCGCGCATCCTACAACACCCCTTTATTCCGAATCGTGTTCATCAACCACTCAGCAAGGCGCGCCATCGCATCGTCGACGGACATGTTTCCATCATGGTGGTGTACCTGAATTGGCTCGGCGACAGTGAGCTCGTTTCCTTGGATCTTCGATTTTCCGCCAAGGAGAATCGTCGTATCGAGCCCTTCGATTCCCCCGACTGAAGCCGATAAGCTCCTGAGCAAGTTTTGCGCATCACCATCTTTCCGGCCCCTGTAGCGTAGTTCGATTGAAATGGAAAGAGACCCTGGATCGGCTCCGTCCTTGGTCATCTGATCAAGAATTGGGCCCCCGATCCCGAGACGGTCCAGTATCTCGCGATGCCATTGCGAGACTTCAATTCGCCGAACGTACTTCCGATTACCTTTCCGATCTGGATGGCCTTCGGGAAGCGGTTCTCGGAACTTTCGAAAGGCGTGTCCCGAGAGCTCGATGGCGCGAATCTCGTTCGACCGCTTCAGTTTCTCGATGGCTGTGGCATTCGGCACGTTTTTTAGTGCGATCATTCGCTTGGAACTGGGCTCAGCGTTCTGAATCAACCAAAGGAGGAAGTCGTTTAGGTTCGAGATGTCCAGTTCACGACTTTGAATTACGGCAACGTGGTTCTCTCGAACCGCGAAAACCAGGTGTTGTTCCTGTAGGTTTCGAGGGATTCCATTGGAATCCTTGGGCGGTGCGGTTCCCTGCCAAGGGCGGCCTTCCTCCTGAATTCCAACCAGAGGAACATGGCGCCCCGGACTGTACTTCACCAATTCTCCGCAGAGGCACTTCTCTTTTGTTTGGATACTGGTGAGTAAGTGGCGAGTGCTATTGCCGATCCCAACTTCGCGGAAATGCGGCAATTGCACTCGGCGAATGGCCTCGGAAAGGAGATTTTGGAGGTTCTCGTCCTGGGGCGGATGGGATTGAATCTCGCACCGGCGGTAATTTGCAGTCTTGGGCTTTCCTTTCATGGGCAGATCGCGTCCGCTTGGCGGGTCGGCCCGGCATGCACGGAGAATGGTTTGCGTAGCATAGGCGCCGCAATTGATCCGGAATTTCTGGTGCCGGTCAACTTCTCCGCTGAGCACGTTCGGCTGCCTCGCGAACGGGCATCCGTAGGCGGGCCGGGGTATGCCAGCGCGGATGAATCGCGAATCCCTCCTCGGCATCGTACGCCACCTCCTGACCGTTGCTGGCGGTGGACTCGTCACTTCTGGCTCCCTCACCTCCTCCGAAATGGAGCAGGGGGTGGGCGCCCTCCTGACCCTCGCCGGCATTGGCTGGTCCCTCTGGGCCAAGCGCCGCCAGCCGGCCGCGGGCCAGGCGGGTCCTCCCGAGACCCCCCCGTCCACCTTGGCTCCCGTGCTGGTGGGCTGCGCCCTCTTTGCAGGGCTGATGCTCGCCGGGTGCGCGGGCAGTGGTGGAGGCGTCGCACTCAACTCGGAGAAGGCCCTGACAACGTCCTTCAACACGGTGGACACATTCCTGGCCTGGGAGCACGCCAATCGGGACGTGCTCTCCGACCAGGTGACCGCCGTGGCCGACACGCTCCGCACCACGTACCCGCCGGCGCATGACGGCGCGCTGCAGGCCCTCGCGGCCTACAAGCAGGCGCGCGACGCGTCTAGCCACGACGCCTTGCTCACATGGCTGGCGACGCTGCAGGGCATGGCGGATGCCGCCATGGAGGCCCGCGCACGAATCGCCACCCCCTGACCTCTGCTGACCAGTCTTCACAACGCCCTCCATCAACCCTCCCATGGATCCCATCCTCGCAATCAATACCGCCACCGCCCTGATCAACCTGGCCATGAAGCTGCGCGATGAGGCGCAGCGCAAGGGGGAGTGGACCCCCGCCCAGGAGGCCGCGTATCGCGCCAAGACCAAGGCCGCATTCGAAACCGCAGCGCACTGGCAGCCGAGTGGCCGCACGCCATCCCGCGCCCGCCGCTGATCATCGATCGCCCCCCCGGAACCTCCACCACACCCATGAACACCCCCCCAACCGTTGGCGCCATCTACCGCCACCGCCACGTGATCAAGTATGGCCCGCACGACAAGCAACCGCCCAACCGGTTCGAAATCGTGGCCGTTGGCGAGGACTTCGTGGACTCCAAGCGTGAAGGAGTGGACGAACTGCCCACCCGGTGGATTCCCGCGGAGTTTGCAGATCTCTTCGAGCTGATCCCACCTCCAGAGGAGAGCAATTGACCTGCGTCCATGAGCCCCATGTTTCTGGCGGCGGCAACCGAACCGGGTTTGCCAACGGGCGTCCTGTGGTTTGCCGGCTTGCTGGCGGCGTCGGGACCCCTGTCGTCGTTGGTGGCACTCGTGGGGGTCTTCGCCACGAGGCGTGAGGTCGAGGCTCTGGAACGGCGGATCAACGAGACCCGCATGCAGCTCGATTCCATCTCGGAGGATATCTCCGATCTGGAACGTCGCTTGAACCACGCCAGCGAGGATCGGGCCCTGAAGACGCACGAGCGCATCAACGAGATCCTGCGGGAGATCTCCCGACTTTCCGGGCGCTTCGACCAGCAACAACACGCCAATGACCACCCCGTCTCGCGCTGACTTGACTCGACGCTGCCTGGTCGCCCTGGCGGCCATGGACGGCAATCCGATGCAGCAGGATCTGCTGGTGGACGCGATGACGCTGCGGTTCCACCCGCGGCCGACCCGGGGCGATGTGGAGGCGGCGATCCTTGAGGCGGAGACTTCCGGATACATCACCGGCACCACAGTGGACCTCGAAGGGGTGTTCTGGACGCTCACCACCAAGGGGTCCCTCAAAGCGCAATCTCTCCGCTCATGACTGCACCTCAGGCTCCCAAGGCGCTTCTCCGCTGGCCTGGATCCAAGCGCCGGATGCTCAAGCATCTGCTGCCGTTGGTGCCGGCAGACGCGCATTGCTACTGCGAGGTGTTCTCCGGGAGCGCTGCGTTGCTGCTGGCCAAGGACCGTCATCCGGTGGAGGTCGTCAACGACCTGAACACCGACATCGTGGCACTGATGCGCAACGCACACTTCCACCTGCCGGCCTTGTTGGAGGAGATGCGGTGGTTTGTCGCTTCCCGTCGCGACTTCTTTGACTTCCGGGATCAGCCGGGCCTGACCGAGATCCAGAGGGCCGCTCGATTTCTCCTCCGCAACCGGATCTCCTTCGGCGGACAGATGACCTCCTTCGGGGTCTCCAAAACTCCTGGAGGCGGCGTCGGGTTCGATCGCGACGAGGTCGGCCAACGCCTGGAGGCCGTTCGACGGAGGCTCAATAAGGTCGTCGTCGAGAATCTCCCCTACGAGCGCTGCCTGCAGAACTACGATTCCGAGCGGACGGTCTTTTTCCTGGACCCTCCGTATGTGGATGCCCCGACAGGGGCGTACCAAGGCTGGTCACAGCAGGAAATGGTTCAGTTGAGGGGTCGCCTGGATCGGCTCCGGGGCCGCTGGATCCTCACGATCAACGACTCCGACCCCAACCGTCGCCTGTTTGAAGATTGCACGGTCCGCCAGATTGCGACGGTCAACGGCCTGGCAAATCGCCGGACCACCAAAGGCATCAAGTTCGGCGAACTCATCGTCACCCCGCGGTGAAAAAGGTGCCCTCCAAACTGGATGCCCACGTTGAGAACCTCGCCAAGTGGTTTTCGGAGGAAAAGCTCACGCTGGCCCAAGCCGTGCAGCGGTTGGCATCCGTCGGGGTCAAGGTGAGTCCCAGCCGGCTCAGCGACTGGTGGGCCGGTTACCAGGAGCAGGAGCTGCATGCCGAGGCGGAGGCGCGGCTGTATGCCGACCTGGCCACAGGATCCCGGATCGCCCGGGAAGTGGGCGAGATGGCGGCCGCAGCGCCGACCGACGTTTCGACCTTGGTCAAGCTGATGGAGCGCCTGATCCTTCAGATCTCGGTCCGTGGCGAGATGCCAGCCCAGATGAAGGTCTTGCCCGCGCTAGTGCGTACGGCCCTGGAGGGGATCCGGATGCAGCTGCTGGAGCGCAAGGTCTCGGTGGACGAGGGCAAACTGGAACTGCTGCAGGCCAAGGCGGCCAAAGCCGAGGAAGCGGAGCGGGTGGTGGGCGACCCGACGATGACACCCGAGGAGAAGCAGGCGCAGATCCACGCGATCTTCGGCATGACGTGAAGATTTCAAATACCAGAGGGGCCAGTGGGGTGCCCGGAGGAAAGCCGGCCCGCGGAGCGCGCACCCGCGCCGTGAAGCCAAAGCCGACTCCGGCCCTTGGCCCCGCAATCCACCCGGTGACCAGTCCGCTGGATCTGCTGCTGCGGTACCAGCGTCGGTGGGCTGACGATGCGCACCGGTTCAAGATCGGGCTGATGGCCCGCCAGGTGGGCAAGGATTTCTCCAGCGGTGCGGAGGGGATCCGTGACTGCTACGCGGCCGAGCTCAGGGACGAGAAGGTGACGTGGATGATCGGGGCGCCCTCGGAGCGCCAGGCCCTGGAGAGCTTCGAAAAATGGAAGGAGTGGGCCGAGGCCTTTCGGGTGGCCATTGCCGACTACCAGGAAAAGCGCGACGGCGGCAGCGAGGCCCTGCTCAAAAGCGCCACGATGACGTTCCCGGGCGGCAGCCGTGTCATCGCGGTGCCCGGGCGGCCGGACACGGTCCGGGGATTCTCGGCCAATGTCCTGCTGACGGAGTTCGCCTTCTTCGACGATCCGGACGCGACGTGGAGGGCGGTCTTCCCGAGCATAACCAACCCGCTCCGGGGTGGGCTGAAGAAGATCCGGCTCATCTCCACGCCCAACGGGCAGGGCAACAAGTTCCACGACCTCTGGGTGAAGAACTACCAGGTGGACGGGGCCAAATGGTCGTGCCATCGGGTGACCATTGAAGATGCGGTGCGTGAGGGGCTGCCGATTGATATCGAGGAGCAACGGGCCGCGATTGATGATCCGGACGGCTGGGCTCAGGAGTACCTGTGCGAGTTCATGGACACGGCCGCCGTGCTGTTGTCCTACGACTTGATCGCCGCGGCCGAGAATCCCCAGGCGGCCAGCGCTCAACCCCCGGAGTTCTGGGCCACCACCGCGCGAAACGCCGAGCCGCTGTATCTGGGCATTGATTTTGGGCGCAAGCGTGACCTCACCGTCTGCTGGGCGCTGGTCAAGGTGGCGGGCACCTACCACCTGACCCGCGAGGTCCTCGAGTTGGCCAAGCTGCCCACCGGCGAACAGATGGAGATCCTGCGCCCCCGGATCGCGCGGTCGCGCCGGGCGTGCTTCGACTACACCGGGCCGGGGGTCGGCCTGGGAGATTTCCTCGTGAAGGAGTTCGGCGAATGGGATCCCCAGAAGGACCGATTCGGCCGGGTCGAGCTCTGCACGTTCACCGCGGACCTCAAGCAGGAAATCTTCTCCAAGCTGCGGATGGCGTTCGATCAGCGCACGCTGGGGATCCCGGCGTCGCGGGTGGTCCGGGAGGATCTGCATTCGGTGCATCGGGTGACGACTCCCGGGGGCAACGTCACCTACCGGGCCCCGCACACGGCCGACGGGCATGCCGACCGATGCACGGCTCTTGCGCTTGCGTTGCGGGCAGCCGGCACCGGCAGCGCCACGTTCTCCTACACCAAGGTCACGCCGACTGAACGCACCCCGATCGGATGAACACCCCGGTTTCCAATCGGCCTCAGGAAGCCCCCGCAATCGCGCGGAAACGCCCCTTGGCGCGTTCCCCCCTTGTGGAGACACCAGCCGCGACTCAGAGGCCACTTTGCAACGAATTGCAACGCGGTTCCTGCGGTTTTAGAGGCCTGTTTTGATCGCCAATACCCAAACTGCCATGGCTCAGACCCAAATTTCGGTGGAACGGATCCGGCTGGGGATCGAAAACCGGCTGAACTACATCCGCTACGCGACCCCGGAGAAAGTCGGTTACCTGCTCGACGCGTACTACACCGGCGGCTTCGAGATCGCCAAACTGTGGGATGCCTTGGAGCGGCGGCACCCGACGATCGCCGCCGTCGTGGGCAAGCGGAAGGCTGACGTGGGGCGGATGGACTGGCAGGTCCTGGTGCGATCGGATCTCGACGACGGATTGGAGGCGGAGGCGCAGCGTCACGCCGATGCGTTGAAGGGGTTCTACGACAACCTGCAGGTGACCAGCGCCCTCAAACAGGACGAGACCGGGGGTGTCGGACTCCTGGCGCAGCAGATCCTGGACGCCCGCGGGAAAGAGTACTCGGTCCATGAATGGATCTGGAGATTGCCCAGCCGTGGACGTGGCCTGACCGCCGAGTTCCGGGCCTGCCCAATGTGGTGGTTCGAGAACCGCACAGGCCGGCTCCGCTACCTCCCCGACGACGGTCAGATGTACGGCGTGCCGATGGATCCCAAGGAGTGGCTCGTGAGCGCCGCGCCGGCCCCCCTGATGGAGGCCACCACCGTGGCGTGGCTGTTCACGCACGCCTGTCTGAACGACTGGCTGGCGTTCTGCGACAAGTTCGGCATGCCCGGGCTGCTGGGGAAGACCGATGCCGCCCAGGGCAGCAAGGAGTGGGACGCCATGGTCACTGCGGTACGTGAGTTCGGGCAGGATTGGGCGGCGGTGGTCAACCGCGAGGCGGGCATTGATGTCATTGAGGCATCCTCGAGCGGCACGTTGCCCTACCCCGAGCTGGTGAATGTGATGACCCGCTCGATCATCACCCTGTGGCGGGGGGGTGATCTCAGCACCCTCAGTTCCACCCAGGGCGAGGGGCAAGGCGCGTCAGTCCAGGACGGCGAGACCAATTTGCTCAAGGAAGACGATGCGCGGTTCGTCAGCGAGAAGCTGCAGGAGCGCGTGGATCGGCAGGTGATCGCCTACTACTTCGGGCCGGGGGTCGAGCCACTGGCGTACTTCGAGTTGCAACCGCCGGTGCAGTCGGACATCGCCAGGGAGCTGCAAGTGGACGCGATGTTCCTGAATCACGGAATGCCGCTGGGCCGTGCCGATTTCTACGAGCGCTACAGCCGCAGGATGCCGGATCCGGCAACGCCTCCCGAAGAAATCATCATCGGCCGGTCCGCACCCGAAGCGGCGCCCACGCAGGGTCAGCCCGGCCGGCCGCGGCTGGGATTGTCCAACGCGGTGCGCATCCTGAACGCGGCGGCCGATGCGCGCGTTTCCGAGGCGCTGAAGGAATCCGCCATGGCCGAGATCACTCCGGCCCTGCGCCGGGCGTTGGAACCGCTCTTCGCCCGCCTGGAAGACATCGCCGCGATGGAGGATGCGGTCCAGCAGCGCATGGCCATGGAGGCGGTGCGCAGGGATCTGCCGGATTTCCTGCTGCGCGCCGACGTGGCCGATGCCGATCTGGTGGCGGCGATCGAAGGGTTGCTCGGCTCCTCCACTGTGAACGGTCTGCTGTCTGCACCGGAGCTTCCCGGCGAACGTGCGCGCCCATGAACCCCATGGGACAACGCAGCCGCTTTGAGCCGTTTCACGGACAACGAAGGCCACATGTGACCCTCCGCGATCTCCATGTCCGCCTCGCCAACGACGACGCCCTCGGCGCGGCAGTCGTGCTGATGAACGATGGGGCCATCGGCGAAGACGGCTGGGCGATGCTCGCCCCGTACTGCGACAAGGTCACCACAGGTACTCCGGCCAATCTCGAGGCGTTCCGGGCCCACTTCCAAAGCCTGCGCATCGGCAATGATGGGTCGGTCGAAGTCGTCCAGCGGGTGGACCGCGAATCCGCGACCCGACTGGCGGAGGACTTCAACGGCGTGCTGGGCAAGGTGAAGCGGTTCTTCCGCGGCGCGCCAATCTTCCTCGGCCACCCCGATGTGCCGTCCATGCAGCAGCGGTACACGGACAAGGGCGCCAAGGGGCTGATCCAACGCCTCGAAGCCCGGGATGACGGTCTCTACTGCCTGCCCGTGTTCAATGAGTCCGGTGCAGATCTGTTGCTCAACAAACCCCGGCTCGGCCTGTCTGCGCATTGGGATGGCGAGCCCGCCCTGGGAGACGACGGCCGTCTGGTGTTTCGCCCCACCCGCTTCATCTCGGCCGGATTGACGACCACTCCCAATCTCCCGGTCACCCTTCTCAACTCCAAACATCCTGAAATGGACCTCAAGAAACTCATCGCCCTGATCGCAGGACTGAATGTCCAGGGCATCACCCTGGCCAATGACGCCACCGAAGAGCAGGTCACTGCCGCCCTCCGTCGCCTGGGCGAGGCCATCTCCTCCTCGCTCACGCTCGCCAACGAGCGGGACGCTCTGAGCGCCGAGCGGGATCGGCTTCGCACGGAGCTGGCCAACGAGCGCAAGGCATCGCGGGACGCGCTGCTGGCGGCGGCTCTGGCCGACGGGCGGATCTCGGTCGCCGAGCAGCCCCTGTGGGAAAGCCGCCTCACCGCGTCATGCGCCAACGAGAGCGCGGCTTTGGCGGCACTGCAGCCGCGGTATCGCACCGCCAGTCAGACCAGCGGTGAGCGGCGCAACACCAGTCCTGACCAGGAGGCCGGCGCTCAGCTGATCGCCCTGGCCAACGCCAAGATCAAATCGGGTGAGGCGGGCGACTGGAATCAGGCATGGACCCTGGCCTGCACGGAAAAGCCAGCACTCCTGGAGGCGCTGAGCCAGCCGCAGGCCTGAGCGATCGAAGCGGCGATCTCCAATTCCAATTCCAATCCCAATCATGAGCCCCGAGCAAAAAGCCGAACAGATTCGATCGAAAATCCTGGCGGGCCTGACCCGCCAGCAGGCTGAGGATGTGGTCGCCGCCCAGGAGGACTGGGACGCTGATCCGGCCAATCCCGTGAACGGCGGCGCCAAGGCGCCCCCGACCAAGCCGGATGGGGATAAGGACAAGGGCAAGAAGTAAGCCGTTCCCACAAGACCCTCTCCACGTAGTCAACCCCACAGAATCCCATGCAATTCTCCACTCTCCTGCTCGTGGCCGCCGTCGTGGCCGTCATCACCGCGATCCTCATGATCGTCTGGCACCGGCGTAGCCTCCGGGTGCGCCTGGCCAATATCGGCGAGGGCGTCCACGGCGATGGTATCCTCAGCAAGCGGGCCGATGCGGCCGTGCCGCGCTACCGATTGCTCAAGGTCGGCTCAGATGCCGATCACGTCGCACTCGCCGGTGCGGGCGAACTGGCCTTGTACCAGGCGATTGATGAGGCGGCCGCCGCGGAGGATCTCATCGGCTGCCGATCGCTGGCGTGCTCGCCGGGCACCATGCTGGTAGTGTCGAACGGCGCCGGCGTCATCGTCCCTGGAGATCTGCTTGTGCCTGCGGCCACCGGCAAAGTGGCGAAGAAGGCGGCCAGCGCCGGGAATTACTACATCGCCGGTATTGCCATCACTGGAGCCGCAGCGACCGACGGCCTGTTGGTCGAAGTCATTCCCGTCGGCGCCTGGCAGACCAACGCGTAAGCACCGCGCCCCCTCGAAGTTCTCAAACCCAAAAAAGATCACCATGTCACTCGCACTCACTGCACTTGGGCTGTCGCTGGCAAACGACGGTTTCGTGCTCGACTCCGGCTCCCTGGCGCCCGGCCAAATCGCCCTCGCCAACGAGTCTCGATTCGTCGAGGCACACTTTAACCAGCCGCTCACCACGTACGCTGTGGGCGGTTGGGATCGGCTCGACCTCAGCGAGGAGCTGGAGTTCTTCGCCCCAGCGACCCCCGTGCCGCGCCGATTCACCTACGCGGAGTGGTTGAATGCCGAGGCGTTCCTCTCGGACTCTGCCCCCGACGATCTGCGGTCCATCGGCGCCGACTTCAAGCGGGTCGAGTACCGGTCCATCAAGACCGAGGGTAAGACCGAGAACCGCGGGTTGACCATCCGTCTGGATATGGACGAGGTCGCCGAGACTCCCAACTGGCAGCAGGCCAAAACGCAGATGCTCATGCAGCGTCTGAAGCGGTCTGCACTTCGCCGAGCCGTCGAGGCGCTCAGCGCCGCAGGGGTCAATACTGCCCGCACATGGGATACCACCGTCGGCAAGGATCCGGATCAGGACGTCAACACAACGTTGATCACCGCAACGACCGCGTCGGGCCTGCGGCCGAATCGTGTCGGATACGGCGAGACCGCCTGGTCACGCCGCATTCTCGCGCATCGGGCGCAGAATTCCGCCGGCGGATTCGCCTCGTCCTCGCTGTCTGAGGCGCAGTTGGCGCAATTCCTAGCCGTGGATCGGGTGCTGGTGTCTCGGGCTCGCTACCAAAGTGCCCCGGCCGCGAAGTCCGAAGTCACCGGCAACCTGGTGCTTTCGTTCTACGCACAATCCAACGCTGCGGTGGAAGATCCGTCGAACATCAAGCGCTTTGTGAGTCCCACGGCGTCGGGCGGCCCGGTGCGGGTGTACCTCCACCAGGTGTCGGCCAAGCTCTGGGACCTCACGGTCGAACACTACGACCTGATCAAGATCACCAGCACGTTGGGCATCCGGAAGGAGACCATCTCCTAAGCCACTTTCCGAGTCGGTCTACCCCTCCTCCCGGCTCGCACACAACGGCCGCGGGCCCCCGGGCTCGCGGCCGTCCTGTTTTAGACCCCACCGACCAATGCCTTGGACTCCCGTCACCATAGACACGGTGTTCGCCTATGCGGGCGATGCACGCCTCACCGAAGCCTGGGATGCCGATAGCGACGCCGAACGCGATGCCTGGTTCGACGTCCAGCGAGAGTCTGTCGTCGCCCAGATCCGGGCCAAGGTCGCCGCCGGCCAGCACAACCGGCTCGATGCAGATCCGACCTTGATTCCGCCGGAATTCCGGGAGTTGGCCATCCTGCGGCTGCTCATCGCCGTCCTGGGGCGCCTGGGGCCGACCGCCGCGGCCGGCGGGGCGGCCGCGGGCGATCCCATGAGTCTGACCTCCGAGCAGAACAAGCGGCTCGACGCGCTGGACAAAGACCTGCAGGCGGTGGCGATGGGGCAGCTGGCGGTCACCGCCCCCGCCAATCCCGAGGCTGCCCCCAGCGTGGGCAGCCTGGGGGCGAGCGTGACACTGGCCCGGTCCGAGCCCCGCCGGGCGACCCGCACCACGCTGGCCGGTCTCTGACGGTCGCGGCGAACGAGCAGGGCCGCAGCGCTGATGGTACCTGACAGGCGAAATGGCCTGGCGAGTCTTCGGCATTCTGTTCGGCGCGGATGGGAATCCGGCGCCCGACATGCCGATCCTGGCGCGTCCGGCCGAAGGACGCGCCCGGGGTTGGGTCTCTGGGGTCCGGGCGGCAGGCGACGTGCGCGCGCGCTCGGCTCCGACTGGCTACTTCTCGATCTCGCTGACGCCCGGAACGCACTACTTCTGGATCGGGGCGAGCCGGCGCATCGCCGTCCTCGTCCCTGAGGATGCCGGCGAGTACTTCCTTCCGGATCTCCTGGGGATCCCCGGCGCCATGCCGACCCTTGGCGGCAATTACCGGATCACTGCCGGGTCGCGCCAGCTGGTCTCGGCCAATGACGGCACCTTCTGGACGCTCGCGGTCGTCGGCCCCCCGGAGGCTCGGCGCCTCGGATTCAGCACCACCGTTCCTCCGAATCCCGACGCCCCCAACTTCCGATACCGCGACGGCATGCTGGAGTTGGCCGACTTCGGCAATGGCACCTGGCACGCCCCGTACCTGTATAACGGGTCGCTGTATGTGGCGGTGGCTGATGCGACACCGCAACCGGTGGATCGGATCGCTGGCGGCCTCTGGCAGCTGAAGGACGTGGCCACGGGGCGGTTTCGCACCTGGTTCATCTCCGGCACCCCTGGCCACGAAACCCTCGCCTTCGGTCCGGAACTCGTTTGACCCCCATGCGCTCCATCAACCTTCTGCTCCTCGTCGTCCTGTTGCCGCTGTCTGTGCCGGCGCAGTTCCAGCCCGAACTGGAGACGGTCACGGTCAACGCGAACACGGGTTCACTGCGTTTCCCGGAGTCCTTCTTCGTGATCAATTCGAACCGGATCTGGCAGGTGCTGGGCCGGACGAATCTGCCGCCCAGCGACACACCGATCATCGTGTCCGTGATCGGCGATCTGCCGGCGGTTCCCATTCCGCCCCAGGCCCGCCTGGCTGTGGTGCTGGCAGACACCGGTGGCGATCGGTCGGCCGGACTCTGGATCTTCAATCCGTCCAGCAGCGCGGCGGCATCGGCGGGGGTGGTCGTCCCGGCTGGTAATCCAGCACTGGGACGCTGGCTCCAGATCAGCGCCAAGAGTGATCCGCCTCTGCCGATCACCTATCCGCCGACGCTGACCCCTGGGCCCGGCACATACGCCGGCACCCAGTCAGTCACCATCACCTCTCTGACCCCGGGCGCCACCATCTACTACACGCTCAATGGGACCACCCCGACGACCAACAGCACGGTCTACGGCGGGGCGCTCTCGGTTGCCACCACCACCACGATTCAGGCAGTGGCGTGGGCGCCAAACCACCAGGTCAGTTCGGTGGCCGGAGGCACCTACACCATCACGGTGCCGATCGCGGCCACGCCGGTTCTCAATCCTCCCCCCGGCAACTACGTTGGCACCCAGTCGGTCGCGATCACGTCGGCCACTCCGGGCGCCACCATCTACTACACGCTCAACGGGACGACTCCGACCACCAACAGCACGGTCTACACCGGGGCGATCTCGGTCACCAGCACGACCAATCTCCAGGCAGTGGCATGGGCGCCGGGGCATCAGGTGAGTGGGGTGGCCGGAGGCACCTACACCATCACGGCGCCGACCGGCATCGTGTACTGGGGCAACAGCAGCGCCACGACCATGTCTGCGGCGCAGGTGCAGGCCCTCAGCAATTCCTCCGCAGAGTCCACCCCGTTTCGTCAGTACTCGTTCTCGTCCGGCAGTGGCGTATACAAGCATCTCGTCTGGCCAACCTCATTGGGAAGCCCACGGGCCGGGGACGGTTTCTTGCTGCCGCCGTTCCCGGTGGCCATGGCCACGGCGACCGAGGGGGCCACCAGCGGGCCAGAGAACGGCTGGTACTGGCAGACCGTGACCATCGGCGGCGTCAGCTATCGCCACTACTGGACGTTCAACCAGTTGAACGGAGCGATCACGATCACCGTGCAGTAACCCACCAACCGACTCATGAAGCGTCTCCAATATCTGCTCCTGCTCCTGCCCGTCCTGACGGTCGGCGCCCTCGGCCAGGGAACCGTGCCCATCACTGGGCGGATCACCACCACCGATCCGAGCGACACCTTCGCCACCACCGACACGCGCACGCAGAAAGGCGGGTTCCAGAACTGGTTCGCCGCCGAGGGTGACTGGGAGAATACCGCCATCCTCCCAATGGGTCGGCGTGAGCCGGCGATGATCGTCTGCTCGACGAACCCGCCGTCCAGACTGTTTCAGCTGACGCCAAACCTGACGACTTGGATCCCGCTGCCATACGTCCTGACGACCAACGGGGTGATCCAGGGGACGCTCGCGGTCAATGGCACGCTGACGGCCAATGACATCAAGCTGGCGGCCGGCATCACCAACCGATTGGCGGCTTGGGGGGGTGGGGCGTTGATGACGTTCGCCGATGTCACCCCCACCGAAGCCACGCGACTCAAGGGGGTCACCGAGGACGTACAGCCTGCGATTAATGCGCGCGCGATCCACTCCGGGGTAGGGCGCGTCTGGAGCTTTGGGGACTCAATCACCTGGGGATCCTCCCCGTCGGCCCCCGTTGCCCAAAACAACTGGAACGGCGTCGTCGCGAACTCCCTGGGATTGTCCCTCACAAATCTGGCCTACAGCTCCGCTTGCATTCCAGACATCGCCTGGCAGGCGATGCCGGGGTTTCCAATCACCAATGCCGCATTCCACGGGGGATCCGGCGTTGCTTCGCCGACCACGATCACGACGAACGACGTCTCGGTCATTCTGACCGGCTACAACGACGCAAGGGACAATTTCGCTGGGGACCCTAGCTACATCACGTTTTACCGCAATGCCCTGGCGCATGTGGCGGCGTGGTTGGGGATCCCGACCAGTGCAAAGCGTTACGCGCAGACTGCCAGCTCTACGGGCAGCTGGATCAACTACGCGCAGCACGGGGGCGCCATCGGTAGGTCCTCATCGGTCAACGGATCCACCTTGACCTGGACCAATCTGATGGGGCGAACGGTGTATATCGGGTACCTCGACTCTTCCGACGACAGCCTGGGGTCCTTCACGGTGACTGTGGACGGCGTGTCGCGCGGCACGTTCGCCTGCAACACCGCCTACGCCAACCGAGCGGTCCGCAGCTCCCAGGGGCCCATCCCGAATCAAGCGGGCCCCAACGGGGATGGCACGATCACCCAAACCCCCGTGCTCGCACGGATCAGCGGCCTGGACGACACGACCCACACTGTTGTGATCACGGTGTCGGCGCTGCCGGTGACCATCCTGTGGGCTGGAGGCTCCGGCGATGCCTGCGCCGCCCAAGGATATACTTCGGGCCCATCGGTATGGATCGGCGGCACCCTCAGGTGCAATCCGGCCGGGTCGTTCTCGAAGCCAGACCAGGATATGGGGGTGTTCACAAAGGCCCAGCGGCACGTGGCGGCCGCCCTGGCATCGGATGGATTGCGGGTGCAGCACGTCCCTGCTGGGGAGGTGTTCAGCCCGTCAAATATGTCGGGCGACAATGTTCATCCCAATTCGGCGGGCCACGCGCAGATCGCCCAGAGTTTTCTCCAGCAGATGGGTGGACTCCGGGTGCCCAACAACGCGCGCCGGTTTTCTGCGCCGGCCGACGTCTTTGAGATCCAGAGGATCAACGCGGGGACTCCGGTGGCCAACCGTCGGTGGTTCGGGTACGACGCCGACGGCACGGAGAGATTCGGGTTCTATGAGAACGGCAGGACCGTGTTCTCTGGCCAGTCTGGCGGCACAGACTACCAGTTCCTGTTCAACCCCGCCGGGACGCTGAACAGCAAGTTAATCTTCTCCCTCGACGGAACGAACATCATCTTCGCCGGCCACAACGCCATTACGTTTGGCGCCCAGGGAGTTTCGCGCTCAAACATCAAGATCCAGTGGGATCAGGCGTCGGACAGGCAGCTCCAGCTAACCGGCAATCTCATCCAGACCCGGGCCAACAGCGACAATTCGCCACAGAATCTCCAAATCGGTGAGGCGACACGCACCGTGCTTCTGGAGGGCACAGTCCGCGTGGGCACCGGCTCTCCGCCGGTCAAGATCATCCCGGGGACCGCGACATGGGATCCCCCCTCTCTGGCGGCCGGTGAGTTTGCCAAGACGACCGTCTCGGTGCCCGGGGCCACGGTGGGCCGGCCCGTGATGGTCGGGTTGACCACATTGGGCACCCAAGACGCCATCCTGGTCGGGAAAGTATCCGTCGCGGACACCGCAGAAGTGATCCTGCGTAACGTGGGGTCCTCCACGTTCGATCTCTCATCTGGAACCGTCACCGTCAACGTATGGCAGCAATGAAGACCGCCTCGTTCCTCCTCTCTCTGGCGGTGGCCGCTGCCGCATTCTGCCAGGCGATTCCGGGTGGCGTGACGGTCACCGGCACCCTCGTGCCGAGCTCCCCAGGCGACACACTGGCCGTAACTCAGCCATTCTGGGGCGCCGGCGGCTGGCAGACCGGCCTGACCAACAGCGCCGACCGCACGAATCTCATGGTGCTGCCGATGGCGAGGCGGCACCCCGCCATGGTAGTCCCCGACACGGCCGACCCGCTGCTCTGGCACGTGCTCAATGCGGATCGCACCAGTTGGACATCCCGGTCCCTGGATTGGCTGGCACCACGCACCAACGCGACGCTGGTGGGCGCCACGCTCGTCGGCCCGACGGTGAGCGGGATGACGGGCAGCGGCATCACGGTGCTCGACGGCATGCCGGGAAAGATCGCGATCTACGGCCCCAACGGCGTCCTGACCTATTCTCCTGTGGATGCCGATCAGCTGCTGTTGATCGGCTCCGGTGGGGGCCCTGGCGGTGGATCCTCGGACCGAATCACCCCACAGCTCTATGGCGCGTCCGGGATGGGGTCTGGCAATCACACGCTGGGAGTTCAGGCGGCGATCAACGCGGCGGCCGCAGCGGGGAGGCCTCTGTTCTGCGGAGGCTACACCTACAATGTGGACTACCTGAGCGTGCCGGCCGGATCCACGATTTACGGGGAGAACGCGTTGTTTATTGCCAGGAAATTTCCAGAGGGCGAATTGCTCCCCGCGGGAGATCCTGGGAGGACAAATCAGGCTGTCTTCCGCGTGGCCGGGAACAATGTCCTGATACAGGACGTCAACGTGGACGTGAATGGGCCTGCGTTTTTCAACCTCCGGGTGCCCCTCAATAGCAGTGGTCTCCCTGGAGATGGAGCCATCTGGCAGCGGACGCGGAATTTCATGGCCATCTGGGGGGAAAACCGAGACTCCGTCATCATCCGAAACGTGACCGTCAGGCGCGGGATCGATAGCCCAATTCTGTTGGTGAATTGCTCAAACTCTGAAGTCAATCGCGTCAAGTTCATCGGATGCGAGCGCGGGGGAGAGATCCGCGTCGGGTGGAACAATAACGGCCGGGACATTTGGATGATCGACTGCCTGCAGACCCAGGGGGGCATCAAACCCTACGGGTTCGAGTGGGTGCAGCAGGTGAACGGGAACCTGGATGGTGTCTATCTGCAGAACTGCGGCGCGACAAACCGTTGGGATTCCCATTTCTACTCTGGCATCTGGCTTGGCGGGCTGGTGGGAGGATCTGTGCGGAACCTCCATGTGCAGGGGCGGAACCCCGCGAGCAGCATGAATTTCGAGCTCGGCGTCCTCCTCGACAGCCAGTGGGGCACCTCCTTTGACGGCATCGTGGTCAACGCGCCGTTTGACATGGGCATGGAGATGACCGGTGCCCCGGGATGCGAGCTGTCGAATCTGGTGTTTGACCTCTCGGGGTCTAGCGGGAGTGGTACCGGCATTTACTGCCGGAACCAGAACATCTGGAATGGGCCGGGCACCCCGACGAGCACACCCCCAGGCGCCTTCCCATTCCAGGTGACGAGAGGCCGGGCGCAGGAGGGATACACCTCGATCAACGGGTTCACCATAATCAACGCGCGGAATGCGATAGACTCCTCCACGCCGTACCAGAAGTGGTCGAACGGAAAGATCCTCGGATCCCGCTACTCTGGGGTGGTGCTCTCAGACATTGATTCGCAAACGGGCGGGGCGGAGGCGTATTTCCTCCGCCGCACCGCCATGAGGAGTGGCGGCTGGGAGTTCGACAACGTGCTGGTCCAAGGGTCTACGGCCGCGGGAATGCGGATATTCGGAGGGGCGTACGTCTCGCTGAACAACTGCCAGTTTTGGGATAATAACCAGGGGCAGATGGGCAGCGACGACAGCGGGGTGAACATCCAACCCAGACACGTCGTCACCCCGACAACCAACGCGACCGCCGCAAACATCCCGGTGGCCAGTGTCGCCCCGTCATTCCCGAGCGGCTGGGTGGGTGGGTTCGGCCGGGCTTCATTGTGGAACGGCAACACATACGTGGAGAGTCGGATCATGACCCACGAGACGACGGCCTCGGTGATCGTCGTCGAACCTCCGTTCTCCGTGGTGCCCACATCGAGCCATGTGATCGCGATAGACACTGCGGACCAGGGGCCGATCCGCCTGGTCAACGTGCAGTCGGGCAACAGCCAGGCCTGGGTGGAGTCCAACACTGTCAGCTACGACGCCAAAAATATACAGACTGTCCAAAGGCTCACGAACTTGGTGTTCACGCTTGGGTCGCAAAATACGTTCCCAGGCCAGTACCTGACGATCCCGGCGCGCGCCCGGAACATCGTCAACACTCGCGCCTTCACCGCGTCTGGGACGTGGGCGAACGGCGCGAGCCGCACCAACACAATCCAGACTCCCGGGGTGTCGAGCACAATGGTGCTCGGCACCGATTTCACCATGAGCCATACAGGATCTGGGGTGACTGTCGTCGTTGACTCGGTTGGAAGCGGCACGGTAGCCATCAAGGCAACAAACACCGGGTCGAGCCGTACGAACTATTCATTTAACGTCACGATCAACACGCCGCGCACCAGCAATCCGGCGGATTTGGTGGTGCGCGTCTTGGGCAACCGCACAGGTTACGCGGACGTCACCGAGGTTGAAACGATCCGCCTGGTTCCGGGTTCGGTTCCTCCCACGTCTGCGGATCTGGTGCCTCCAGCGCTCATCCCAGTGGCTGGAAGTTGGGTCCAGACCGGAGAGAACCAGCTGTTTGGCAACGTGACCTACGGGCAAGGGGGCATCATGAAGCCGCCCAGTGCCAATCCCGAACAGGATGTGGCCGGGCAGATCGATGGCCTCTGGTTTTTGGCGAATTCTGGGACCTTTACCGGTTCCACAGACGTCGTCCGGGTCCATACCTTGCGCGATGGGTTGAAGACGGGCATGGCGAACAACGGCACGCCGAATCGGCGGTTCATGTTGGAGCGGCAATTCGGAACCTTTTCGGGCTCGCTGTGGAAGGTGGCCCTGCCGACCGTCACCTACACGCCGCAGCAGCGGTACGGGATCCGTGCGACACGCACCACCGCACCGATCAAGGTGATTGGACTGCAGGCCGAGGGCAACACGCTCGGCTCAGTCTTGTCCACGACCGCACCGAACCTGAGCACGGTCACGTGGTGATCCCGTGATGCTCTCCCAGCCAAGACCATTCGCCGAGGCGGTGGCCTCGATCAGCGGCCGCCGGCGCCTGCCCACGACACTCGGCCACGCAGATCTGGAGCAGCTCGGACAGGCCATCCGCAGGCGGGCGCTGGTCCTTGCGCGAGTCGTCCAGGCCGAGGTCCTGGAGAAGGTGGATCGCGACATCCGGCGCATGGTCTCCGGCGTAAGCACCGGCCCGGGAGACTACACCAACCCCGCAACGATCCGCACCGAGCTCAAGCAGCTCCTCGCCGAGACCGGCTATCAGCCCGACGCGGATCGCGTCGGCACCATCAGCGATCTGCGCACCGACCAGCGCCTCAATCTCATCATCGAGACCGAGGCCAAGCTGGCCCGCGGTCGCGGTCAGTTTGCTCAGGCCAATGATCCGGACTCCCTGGCCATCTTCCCGTGCGCCGAGCTGGTGCGCGTGGAGCAGCGCGACACCCCGCGCGGGTTCGTCCGCCGCAAAGGACAGCTCGTCCAGATGGAGTCCGATCACTGGCGCCGGCGGTGGCGCGAGGCGGGCGGCGAGATCTACGACGGCCGCATGATCGCCAGGCTCGATGATCCGGTGTGGACGGGCATCAGCCGCTTCGGACTGCCCCATCCTCCGTTCGATTTCAACAGCGGCATGGGCACCCAGCTGATCCGTCGCAGCGAGGCCATCCGGCTAGGGGTGATCGAACCCGGGGACGTGGTCCCAAGCCAGCCCGGCGAGTCGCCGGATGAGATCGCTTCGGTGCCGGTGCCGACCGTCGGAGAGCAGTTCCTGCAGGCCCTCCAGCGCGCCGGGTACACCATCGCCAATGGGCTGCTGACCGTGGCGTGATTCGCCGGGAACGTGCCGCCCGCGCCTCCGGGGGGTACATCGGATCTGCTGCATGGCCACCGTCGTCATCGAGTCCGACACCGCGACCCCGGCAATCCGACGGATCGCGGTCAACGCGTCCGGTCGGCGGGCCCATGCGGCGATGGCCGCTGCGGTCGCCGAGCAGATCAGGCGCCACCTGGTGGCCAAGGACCGCGTCCCCAATCAGCTCGGCGGTCGTCGGACCCATTTCTACGCCGCGGCCGCTCAGGCCACGCACTGGTTGGCATCCGAGCGGGTCGGCGAGGTCTCCATCTCTCAGGACGGCATTCGCCAGCGCCTCCTGGGTGGGACCATCCGCCCCATCCATGCCCGAGCCCTCACCGTACCCGTTCATCCGCTGGGCCACGGCCGGCGCGCCGCGGAGTTCGGGGCCGAGCTGCGGCTGGTCCCGCTCGATGGGGGCCGTGATGGACACACCAGTGGGCTGCTCGTCTTGGGATCGGGGGCCGATGCGCCGGTCATCTATGTGCTCCGCGCCCAGGTGGAGCAGGAGGCGGATCCATCGGTGTTGCCCACCGACGAGGAAATGCTCCGGGAGGCGACCAGCGCCCTGGGCGAGATCGTCATGGTGGGGACATGAGCGCCATCCACGAGCCCGTTGGCCTGTTCGCCAATCTCCGGTCGGCCGTTGTGGAGCGGCTCGCGACGGCCGACGCCTTTGCCGATCCCCACGCGGTGCCGGTGGTGGATGGCGGTGGAACCGCGATCCACCGGGCCGTTGCCGAGGCACTGACCAAGCGGTCGGCGGGCATGTGCCTGGTGGTGAGCGTGCCGCGCGCCGATCCCGGCCCGGAATCCCCCCAGCAGCTCCGGGCCACTTTGGCCGTCCAGATCTACGAGCGACCCACACTCAATTGGTCCCACAAGGGGCGCCAGATCGCGATCGAGGACGCCGCTGAGGCTGTATTCGGCGCGCTGGGGTTCGATGGGATCACTCCGGGGTGGTCGCCGTCAGCGGTGTGGACCCGGTTTCTCTTTGACGGGTACCGCATCGTATTCGCCTCCACCGATCAGGTGGTGATGGAGGTGCTGTTCAACACCTCCATCATTGTGCGCCTCGCAGACTTTCCAACCGATCCCTAACCCTCAATTCACATGTCCACACTCGTCGGAGAGGCAGTCGTTTTCGCCATGGATGGCATCACCGTCGCATTCGCTGGTACCGCGGCCGCGCACCTCGAACCCACCGGCGCCAACGTCCGGGACAACTTCGACAAGGTGGACATCAAGGGAGCGACCGGCCGAACCATCGCACGCGGCGGGGCAAACCGGCGCCACACCGTCACCGTGGATGTCACCGTGAAGGACACCGGGGGCAGCGCGAGTCGGGCCTCGGCCAAGTCGAACATCAAACTCCCGACCCCGTTCGCTTTGGTGACTCTTGGGGGCTTCAACAATGCGCTCCTGGACGGCTCCTGGAACTACGAGGAGGGCGCGATCGTGTACAGCAACGTGGGGGAGGCTAAAGTCACCCTGACGCTCGCCCGGATGGAGAACGCCGCTGGAGGCATGGCCGCGATGTCGCCCGTGACCTGACCTGGCCATGAGCTTCGCCACGGCAGTCTTCCCGGACAGGTACCGGTGCGCCGGCATGGCCCTCCTGCCGCACACCTTGGGCCATGCACTGCTGCTGCAGCGGCTTGGCAATCCGTTTGCCGGCCGGCCGCAGGCCGACGCTGTGTCGCCACGGCTCGGGGACGTGGCACAGGCGCTGCTGGTGTGCTCCCGGCCGCACGCCGAGGCGTTGCGCATGATTGACACCTGGCGCGAGCGGGTCTGGTTGGCGGTCGCCTCTTGGCGGGTGACGCGGGCTGGTCTGGCGCGGACCGGCGACGAGTTGGTCGCCTACCTCCAGGCCGCCTGGCCCACCATCAACTGGTGGCAGCCGGCGGAAGGGCGGTCCCGCAGATCTGGTGCCGACCTGCTGCACGTCCTGATTGATCGGCAGATCCGGGCCGGGCTGACCCTTCAGGAGGCTTTGGGCGTGCATCTGCCTGTCGCGTGTTGGGCGGCCGCCATTGAGGCCGAGCGGAACGGGGCGATCTCAATCCGTGGCGAACTCGACGAAGAAATCTCGCGGGCCTACGACCGCATGAAAGCCGCCGGGCGCCTACCGGAGCCAGGCACCGTGATCCGAAGGAATTGAAATGACCGGGGACAAAGAGCTGAAGGTGAAGATCGCCGGAGATGCGACCCAGCTTGGGGCCGAGTCTCGCAGGGCGGTCAACGCGCTGAACGAGGTGAAGACGGCCGCACAGGGCATGCTGGTTGCATTCACCGGAGGAGTAATAGGTGGCGGCATCGCTGGCGCTGTCAGCTCAATCGTGCAGATGATTGCGAATCAGATCGCGTCGGCCAGGCAGCTCCTGGCGGACGCGAGGTCGGCGAGTATTGACCCCAATTTCTTGTCTGGCGCCCGGTGGTTCTCGGAGCGGATCAACGCTCCGGCGGATACGGTCGAGCGCGCCATCATGAATGCTCGCCAGGCCCGACAAGATGCCGCCGGAGACGACGAGAATGCATTGGCCAGCTTTCGGCGGCTTGGCTTGGCCCTGGAGGAAATCCGGGACCTTAAGCCGGAAGAGTTGTTCGAAAGGATTGCCAAGACGTTCAAGGAGGGAGGAATTTCGCGGGAACGGTTGGTTGGGCTCGCGGGGATTATCGGCCTGGGCCAGGCGCAGGCATTGGCTCCGTATCTCGCCGGAGGAGCTGGCGGAGATCAGCTCGATTTTGGGAAGTTGTTCCGCGGTGATTTCTCGACCGCGTTCTACCAGCACTCGTCCATCTACCAGCGAAATATTGAGGCAATGCTGGCCGGGGACCGGTACAAGCAAAACATCGAGCCCATCTCGTTCGCTGGCACTGGCAACGAGGAGAGGGCCAAGCGGATGCGGGATCTAAACGATCAGGCCGACCTCGCGGTTGTGCGGTCCAAACTCGACATCGAAAAGCAAATCACTGCCGTGACCGCCGAGCGCGCTGAGATCCAACGGCGGATGGAGGCGGAGACCAATTCCGTCAAATTCGAGCAGCTCAGATCCGATAGACGCTTGCTGAATCAAGAGCTCGACAGGCTCGAGAAAGTGCGGGACGCGACAAAAAGCCGCCCGACGTCGCTCTACTCCGCGCCAGTCTCCGCAGACGAATTCGCCCAGCGCGGCATGTTCATCGGCGGGCAACAGCGGGTCCCGGCCATCCTCGACAAACAGCTCGTGGAGTTGCAGACGCTGGTGCGGGAGATGCGGGAAACCAAGAACCAGCAGCGGGATATTTGGGGATGAGCGAGTGGATCAGCCATGACGGCCAGCCGCCGATCGCCGAGCTGGAGCCGCTGCCCGCGTTCGACATTACCACGGGGGACGTGGTGCAGCGGCGCTGGGTGGGATCTCCGGCGCGCATCAAGGAGAAGTACGCCGAACTGCGCGCGCAAGGGGTCCGGGTGCGGGTCTCCGAAGCGCTGGGGGATATGGGCCTGCAGATCACGGCCGACTTCTCTGGCGTGATCAATCCCGGCACCGGCCAGGTGGATCCCACCGCATCGGAGATGATCACCGAGTGGACCAGCGAGCCGGCAACGTTCTCCAAGTCCATCTGGGAGCTGCCGGCGGTGGTTGCCGAATTCCAGAAGCTGGGCACGGATGATGCCGGCCTGTCGGACGCGCGGCGGCTCCGCAACTACATTGATGCCCTGCTACGCGGCGAAACCACGGTCCCGGACCCACAGGACGAACAAGGGGTAAAGACCCTGCCGATGAGTCCGTCCATCCTGCTGGCGATCGTCGGGCAACTGGGGTTGTCGGTGCTCGTGTTCCGCGCATTCCTCCGCGATCTGTTCCGTGGGGTGACCACATTCACTCCGGCGTCATGGACCTTGCGCCGGACGCGTCGAGTCCCCGCGGTCGTCGTTTTTACCGAATCGTCCGCCAACGTGGGGCGCATGCTCACCTACAGCACACTGCTGGGTGAGGGGCTGGCTCCGTCCAGCCTCCGCACGGCGCTGCCGTTCACGGGCTACTGGCTCAAACAAAACCCGGTGGATCGTCCGGCGGGGGAGGGCGTCCGCGAAGTGATTACCGAGTACTGGTGGACCGAAGAGTACTCCACCTTCATCTACGGGCTTCCAGTATGACGACGGTCACTGGCAAAGGGCGCCTTCCCCGCGCGATCCGAGAGCTCCAGGCGGCCGTCGGGAAGGTCCGTCCCGGATTCTCGGCCGGGGCGAAGGTATCGCACACCACAAGGGGCACCCTCGTTGAGCCCGACGGCGTCTCCGACAATCTCCGGGTCGCCCCACGGCGACCGGTCTCCACTGTGCCCCGTTGGGGCTGATCTCACACTCCACCCACCAATCCCATGGCTGAACTCCTCTCTGTATTTGCCCGCCTCGCCATCGCCAAGACCGGCTACACCCCCAGCAGCGGCGACGTCAGCGTCACTCTGGAAACGGACGACCCGGATGGTGTGGCCGACACGCAGGACCTCGCGGCCAATACCGCCGAAGCCCTGGACCTCAAGGATGTCGGACTGCCGTGCAAAAAGATCCTGCTCAAACTCATCTCGCCTGCATCCGGAGTGGAGGTGGAGGTCAGCTTGCAAACGGGGGGATCGTTCGACGCGAACCGATTTGCGGTGCTCAGCCAGGTGAATGACTTCGCGGTCTGGACGCCCAAGCTGGGGACCACGATCTACGTCAAAGCCGTCGGCGGGGGCGCCCGCATCATGGTGGTGGCTGGCTGATTCCGCCGTGGCCCAGACGTTCACCCAGGCTCGGCTCGTCCAGACCGGGGAGGCGGTCACATCCCGGGATCTCGCTTCGCTCGCCGCGGCCGCCAACACCCGGCTCTTGAGCGGGGTGGGGGACGGTGCCTTTCGCATCGCCTTCTACCTGTTCGGAGGGTTGTTCCGGCAGATCCGGAACCCGGATTCGAGTTTCAACCTCTATCCGGCCCAGGCGGAGTTCTTCCACTTCTACCAGATGCTGCGCCCGCGCGACGCCCAGTGGCCGCTGTCCGGGCCCGGCGATCCCGAGGGGACCAACGTGGCCAACCCGCTGGTCGCCTTCCTGCAGGGCGCCGAAGCGATCGGCCTCGAGAGCGAGCGCCAGCGGTTGAGCCACATTCCCACGGGATTCCTCGACGGCGAACCCCTCACGGCATGGCGGCTCTGGATCCTGGGGTCCGCACAAGCCGGAGCTTACGACCCCTCCACCGGCCTGGTGGGGTCGCCCGCCATTGAGGAGGCGCGCGCATACGGGTGGGTGAGATCCTCCATCCGGTCGCCGCACGGCAACGCCTACGGCGGCTGGCTGCCGACCCCGGCCTTCCAGGGGATTTGTGCCGACGAGGAAACCGCCGACTTCGACATCTTCTTCACCAACCTCAAAACCAACGAGGTGCGGCATTTCGGCACTTGCCCGGAAAACGCTGGAGATATTGCCGGCATCGGGTACGCGCCACACGCCTACTACGTGTTCCTGAACTCCGGCGCCTTGGTTTACCTCCCGAAGGCTGAGTGGATCGAGGGACCGTACCAGCAGGAGCCCCGATTGCAGAAGACCCAGAGCCAGGCAATCGGGCGGGTCTTGAATGCATTCGCGGCCGAGGTGCGAGGCACCGAGGAGCAGCGCGACTCCGCCTGGATGGGCGAGGCATTCGCCGTGCAGGAGTTCTGCACCCGGCAGTACGCACTGGCTCCGCAGGTGGGCGTGGCCATCGGACAAGCGGCCGTCCAGCCGATCTACGCCACCTGGTATCGCGCTGGATCCGGCTTGGCGCCCGGTGCCGCGGTGCCGTTCTACGGAGGTAGCGACCGCGTGCGCGAGGGCAACGTGTGTCATGGCTGGGCGGCCCGGGCCCACGGGCTGCAGGCCCCCGCGACCCTCCGGCTGCTGCGGGATGGCGAAGAGATTGGGCGCCTACGCCTCGATCCGGATCCGGACGGCGGGACTGCGGAGGCCATCCAGATCTTTGCGGCGGCCGCCGGGCCGGGCCGGCTTTCTGTGGATGTGCCTGCCGGGCTGAACTTGGGCGGCGGAGGAGAACTCCAGGTGGAGGCCAGTGAGCGGCTGGCATACAAGCCGGAGCTGCATGACTGGGCCCTGGTCACGCGACTGGCCACCTACGACGGCTCCTTCGACCGACCCGATGGGATCGGCTTGGAATGCTCTGAGGCGAAGAAGATCAGCGACACGCTCTTTGAGGTGGGGTGCGTGCTCCCGTTGGGGTTGTCCGCCGAAACGATCCCTGCCGGCATTGACCCACCGATCAACCAGAATGCGCTCTTCGACACGGCCCGGCGCATGAGCCAGTGCGTGCGCATCGTGCCCCGGTGGAATCTCGTCGGCTACGCCGTCCAAGGCGGGAAATCGGTCCTCTACCTCGACCGGTATGCGCGCGGGATGAGTAACAACGTGCCGATTGACCTGCTGGAGGGCATCGCCCCGGAGCGCCTGCCCATCCAGCCCGGACAGATCGCCTGGGGGCGCAAGTACCGCGTGAAGAGCGGGCGCATCAATTACGGGGGCGTCGAATACCGTGAGGGCGCGGTCTTCACCGGTCGTCAGGGATTGAGGGAGTTCGAGAGCTTCGGCGCCGACGTTCGGGAGACCGACGGCATCCGGCGCACCGCAGAGCCCGGCGGATTCAGCAACCGCTGGTGCGTGCATGCCACCCTCAAGGGCTACCGCAACTCAGAGAGCAGCATCTGGAAACCCGAGGCGTACGGGGACCAGGTGACCCCGTTCCTGGACCGATGCCATGTGGACTCACCGGAGATCTCCGTGGACAACACGCTCAAGGCACATTTCACCTTCGGCCAATCGCCGTTGCTGGGCACTGAGTCGCTGCCGGGCCAGCGGTACGTCAAGATCGGGCCCAACAGCTTCCACTTCACCCACGCCAACCGGCGCAACTGCGTCGAGGAGGACGAGGAGTGCCTGGCGGAGCGGGAGTCCTTCTACCGCAGCTGCCGAATCTACGAGCCGCCGGTGGAGATTGAATCCACGGAGGTTGTCACGTTTGGGGGCGTGGAGGTCGTCAAACTCACCCTGACCGGGCGCCTCCATCACTGCGAAGGGATTGCGCCGGGCACCATCGGTCCGGACGTCGGCACTTGGAACATCGACGCGCTGCGGAATACTGAACCCTACCGCAGCATCGAGAACGGCCTCCGCGAGTACCTCGTCTGGCAGAACATCGGCACCAACGCGTCGCGGAAGGTAGGCGATTGGGCTTTGAACTCGGACATGGCCTTCGATTCGGGCGCGCCGTTCGGCGCATGCCTGCCCACCCTGTTCTTCGTGCAGCTCATACCGGAGCCCTACCTCGACGACAATGATGACCAGGATGCCCACGACTCCCCGCTGTTCCACGATCAGGTGCGGCAGGCCGAGCTCTACCTGAGGGCGATGTGCGAGGGGTTCATTGACGGCATCACCACCGCGGAATTTGCCTGCGCCAATCTGACCATCGGGGCCTTTGACTTCACCTACGAGAACCTCCACTACGCGGCCACCGGCAATCGGTGGATCCCCTGGCAACCGGCCTCGGTCCGTCCGGACAATCCCCAGGGCTTTGGGCCAAGCCCGAACACTGATTTGTCGGCCGAGGTGTACAACGCCTTGGCTCGTGCCTGGAACCTGCTGACGGACGCCAGGATCTACCTGCCCGCCCAACTCGAAGCGCGCGGCATCCAAGGCTTCGCCACGGAAGCCGTGGCCGCCGTGGACGAGTGCGGCGTGCCCATCGGTTGCCTGCCCGGGGGCAGCTACTTCGCGACAGGCCGATCTGGGTTAAACGTCGGGGCTAGTGAGGTCGGGGATTGGTACGAAGGCGTGGGAAGTGGTGGGGCGAATCGAGGGTACTTTATGGTGGGGGGCACCAACGCGGGGGTGGCGTGCTCCGGGGATCGGTGGCTCATCCAGGCGGCGACAAACGACATCGAGTTCCGGTGGGCCCCGATCCACCCGGACGCCCTATTCGCCCTGGCCCCAGACATCAGGCCCCTCCTGGAGACCGACGCGGTGGTCGCCATGGAAGTCCAGTACGCCGTCACAGTGGCGACCCTGAGGTACACCGAGACCGCATTGGGGCCTGAGCCCGTGTTCGTGGCCGGACAGTGCAGCCCGAGTGCATGGGCCTGGTGGGATGGTCACACCACCACGTGGTCGGTCTGCACCATGGGCCACAGGAGAGTGTCTGCCCCGGTTGTCCCCGCCGGCGACGTCGGGTATGCCCGGGTGCCCGGTGGGGATGTGGGCACCTCTGGGGGAGGCGGTGGCAGCAGCAGCGCCACCGCAAACGTCATTGAGGACGGCACCTCAATCATCCGGGTCCCAACGGTCCCCTACGAGGGAGGATGAAGCTCTTAGCTGTCTCCCATAGGGTATTCGCCCCCCCATCGCCCCGGAGGCTGACAGGCTCTGGGGGCCCGGCGCCTGTGACGGCCGTCCGGCGGCCGCTCCCGCGCCCCAGCCGGTCAGATTGCGAGGCATGCGACGTGTGCCATTGGGCCGACTTTGGAGGCGGGATCCTGGCGCGGTGCGTCCACCCGCAGGGGGTCTGCACAGCCTCCGCAGCCCGCCTGCAACCTTGGGACCGAATGCCCTTCTGCCCCCGCCTGGCCTCCCGGGCGTTTACCTAACCTTCGCAAATGTTTGCCCGACCTCGTGCGGTTTTACATCGTGCGGTGGTCGGCGGGCTGGCCCTCGCCACTCTTGCGACCCTGTTCGTGCTACCGGCGGCCTTTGCGCTCCTGGCGTCCCGGCAGGTGCGCTCTGCGTCGCTGGATCCGGAGGATCCGAAGAGCCATCACTATGAACCACTCCCTGCATCGGTCCGTCCGGGGGTCTGAGGCCGTCCTGCCGATTCCGTATTCGTCCATGAAATCCCCCGTTTGGAGACGGTCCCGCATGGTGGTCCTGCCCGCGCTCCTGCTTCCGGTGTTGGCCGGAATTCTCCCGGCGCGCACTGCCGAGTTTGCCGTCGTCCAGGCCTCCCGCGGCCCTGTGGTCCGGTACGTGATCCTGCCCGGGACGCTCCGGGCCAACCAGCAGGCCACCCTGTACGCCAAGGTGCCCGGCTATCTGAAGTCCCTCGCCGTGGATACGGGAGACCGGGTCGAGGCAGGACAGGCGCTCGCGGAACTCGAGGTACCGGAACTGCAGGCCGACCGGACCCGCTTCCGCGCGGAGGTCAAGGTCGCCAAGACCGACGCGGCCCGGATGACCGCTGCGCGCCAGCATGCCCCGGACCTGGTCACGCCCCAGGCCGTGGATGAGGCCACCGGGCGGCTGGAAGTGGCCCGTGCGGAATTGGAACGGATCGAATCCCTGCTCGAATTCAGCCAGCTCAAGGCGCCCTTTTCCGGAGTGATTACAGCCCGTTTCATGGATCCGGGTGCCTTCGTTCCGGCGGCGACTTCAGCGAACACCTCCGGCGGAGCGGCGGTGCTCACCCTCATGGATTTCTCCACCATCCGGGCGCAGGTCCGCGTCCCGGAACACGAAGCCTCGCTCGTCCGGACGGGCCAGCCGGTCGAGGTGGCGGTCGAGGGTCTGCCGGGCCAGTGGTTTGAAACCAGGGTCAGCCGGTTCAGCTACGCACTTGACGAAGCAACGCGCACCATGCTCGTTGAGGCGGATCTGCCGAACCCCTCCTTGGAACTCCGTCCGGGGATGTACGCCCGGATGCGTCTCGGCGTTGAAGAACACACCGATGCGCTGCGGATCCCCGTTGGCGCACTGGTGGTGGAGAAGTCCGGCGCCTTTGTTTTCGTCGTCGAGGGCGGTCTGGCCTTCAAGAAGGCCCTCAAGGTCGGATTCAATGATGGGATCCATGCGGAAATCCTGGGCGGGCTTTCCGGAAACGAAACCCTGGTCCTTCCAGGGAAGCAGACGCTGTTGGATGGCCAGGCGATCCAGATCACGGAGACCCGGTGATGAAGGCTCCGGGCATACTGCATCGCTGGCCGGTGGGCGCCGCAATTCTCTTGGTGCATTTCGGCTGCGCCGCTTTGGGAGCTGCGGGTACGAATGCCGCGCCCTCCATCATTGACCTCCCCACCGCACTCCGTCTGGCCGGGGCACAGAACCTGGATGTCCAGATTGCCCGGGAGCGCCTTCGGGAAGCCCGGGCGCAGGAGGATCAGGCGATGCTTCGATTTCTCCCATGGCTGGAGCCCGGAATCGGCTATCGGCGGCATGACGGAAATATCCAGGATGTCGGCGGCGTCATCTTCGAAGCGAACAAGCAGGCGTACACCGTGGGCGCCGCCCTGACGCTCCAGGTGGATCTGGGCGATGCCATCTACCAGTCCCTGGCCGCCCGTCAGTTGGCGCGGGCGGCCGGGGAGTCGGTCGAGGTGTCGCGGCAGGACGAGATGTTGGCCGCCGCCACCGGCTACCTCGAGCTGGCGAGGTCCGAAGCCTCGATCGCCGTGCTGCAAGATGGGTTGAGGATCGCACAGGACTATGCCGCCCAGGTTCATCGTGCGATGGATGTCGGACTGGCCTACAAGGGGGAAGTCCTTCGCGCCGAACTGCAGACTCGAAGGAACCAGCTGTTGATCCGCCGGGCCGATGAGGAACGGCGGCTCGCGGCGGCCCGGTTGGCCCAGTTGCTCCGGCTGGATCCGGCGGTGGACCTCTTGCCGGCGCCCGGGGACCTGGTGCCGATGATCCTGGTCTCCACCAATCTGGCGCTCGATTCGCTGGTGGCCCGGGCGATGGGAGGTCGCCCTGAACTGCGCCGGGCCGCGGCCCTGGTCCGGAGCGCGGAGGCGGAACGGAACGGCTCGGTGAAGGGGCCGTGGATCCCGAGCGTGGGCGCAATGGCTTATCTTGGAGGGCTTGGGGGCGGAGTGAATGATGCCTGGAATAATTTCGACGGTACCGCCAACTATTTGCTGGGGGCGACTTGGCGGATTGGACCCGGGGGCATCGGGGATCGAAGCCGGATACGGAGCGCCGAGGCGCGCGAAGCAATTTCCTCACTGGAGACGCGGAAGGTCCTTGATGAAGTGGTCCGGCAGGTCGTCACCGCCCTCGCCCGTGCCCAGTCCCTGACGGATCAGTTGGAGATCACCCGCCAGACCGTGGAGTCGGCGGAGCACTTGTTGCGCCTTTCCCGCGAGCGAAAGGCGTTCGACGTGGGCGCCGTTCTGGAGGCGGTCCAGTCCGAGGCCGATCTGACGCAGGTACGCCTGGAATATCTCGCCCTGGTGGCGGCCCACAACCAGGCGCAGTTTGCGCTCCGGCGGGCCACCGGGGAGGACTCCGCTGAGATTCCGGTCCGCTGAAACCAAGCCGTGCCCTCTCCCAGCGGAGCCTGAACGCCAGACTCCGCGGTCTTGGTTTGCCCGGGCAGAACGTGGAAACGGTTGGCGTGGCCACCTTGTGCGGAGCGACGGTCGGAGTCCTCCCCCGGGGCGAACTGCGTTGCTTGGAAAAACTCGTCCGGCTCCCCATAGTCCGGACCCGTCGCGACCATTCAGCGCCGTTCATATGAAACTCAGACACTGGTTGCGGTACAAGTTCCTCCACGATACCACCTGGCACGGCCAGTTTGCTGCGCTTGGCCGCCTGTTGTTGAAACGTCCGGTGATCGAACCCGTTGTGGTGGACGTGGGCGCCCATGACGGATTTTTTAGTTCGAATTCCTACCCATTCATCAAACGGGGTTGGCGGGCGTTGCTGATCGAACCCCACCCGGGCGCATTCGAGAAGGCGCAGCAATTGCATCGCAATCACCCCTCGGTCACGGTCCTCAACCTGGCCTGCAGTGACCACGAGGGCCGGGAGGAGCTGAATCTGTTTCAGGGGGACGAGGCAGGAAGCCTCTCCGCTCTCTCCGGTGCCGGTGCCGTCACCGCCTCAAAACGCGGCATCGCCCGGGCCATCACCGTTCAGGTCACCGTGCTCGAAGCGCTCCTGCGACATCACCGGATTCCGGAGCGGTTCGGCCTCCTGACAGTGGACACCGAGGGACAGGACTTCGCGGTTCTCCGTGGCCTCAACCTTTCGCACTTCAGGCCGCGTGCCATCATCACGGAGAAATATAACGACGACACTTCCAAGTTTGATCATCTCCAAAAGCACGGCTACCAACTCTACGCGGATCTGGAGCACGACACCGTCTGGACCGTCCTCGAGGTCTGAGCGTCCCGGTCTGCGCCAAATTGCGAGGGTCGAGCTCCGTGAGTTTTGACGCCGGCGCGCAGACTTCACGTTCCGGGATGACGGCGACACGAACGCGAGGGGGGCCGGGAGAACCCGCATTCCGGTTGGGGAGGTTCACGCTCTCCCTGCTTTTACCACCAGCAGGTCCAGGCCCCTGAATTGGGAGAACGCCTGGTCTGTCGTCACCATCTGGAATCCGCAGCGCAACGCGAACGCGGCGAGCCATGCATCCATCCAAAGCTTCGGCGAAGTTCCGTCCCGGAGAGCGAACGCCTTCCATGCTTCCTCCACCCCCTCGGGTTCGTTCGCGAACGTGATGCGCTCGTCCGCCATGAAGCACCCGACCACCTCCCAAGCCTCCCGGTTGGTGCGCGGTGGAATCCCATAGCGTGCCATCACCTCCGCGGTCGTGAGCAACCGAAGAAGTCCCTGCTGCGTCGCCCGGCAAAAGCAGATGCTGCCAAACGCCTCCTGTCCGTCCATCCAGGCGCGCGCAGCGGCATGATGCGAGTGCCCGGAAAGGGCCAGAGCCAGCCAGAGGTTAACGTCCGGCAGCACCATGGCTCCATTCCGCCTCCTGCCTTAGGAGCACGCCCGCCACCTCGTCCGGCGTCAATTCCCGGATGGATGCCGGTGGGCATCCGCATTGGATCAACGGCAGTTGCACCCGGTGCCGCTTCGCGCCCTTTGGGGCTTCGGCCAGGCCGCGGCGGACAATCTCAGCGGCCACGTCCCGAAGTTTGCGACCCTGGCGGGCGGCGCGAAGTTTCATCTCGCGGACGAGGTCGCCGGGTAAATCCAAGGTAGTTTTCACGGTCCCAGCTTTCCAGCTTTCCAGCTTTCCGTCAAGGCATCGGCTTCCGTGTGTCACTGTTGGGGACCGAGGGCCTGACCCTCTGTTGGTCCGCTGCATGGCTGTATCGCCGCAACCGGTTGCTAGGGTAGTGCCTCGTAAACGTCTGAAGTAATCCTTGGCCGCTTTTGCTCAAAAACACCGCGTCGTCCTCGACATTCACAATGGAAATCCCTCCATCCATTTGAGAGACACGACACGAATCGCGCCTGCTGTTGGACACGCGGTCAAGACGGGAACCCGCCATCGCCTTGATTGGAGGGCGATCAACTCCGCCGCCTCTTCGAGATTGCGGCCGAGTGGACGGCCGTCGCCCCGGGGCACTCACCGGCCAAATTTCCCGTCGCCGTGCGGCCAGCGGCGGTTCAACCTGACCGCCGGAACATGAACACACTATTGCGCCTCTGCACCGTCCTTGTCCCTGCTGCGCTGCTCTGGACCCACGGGGCCGCCGAGTCGGACGAATTCGCCAGCGAGACCATTTCTGTCGGCGTCGTGGTCAGTGACCTGGACAAATCCCTTGAATTCTACACGAAGGTCATCGGCATGAAAAAGACCGGCACCTTCACGGTGAATGCGGACATGGCCCGGCGCACCGGGCTGACCGGTGGCGTCCCGGTGGACATCACGGTGCTCAGGCTCGGTGACGGCAAGGCGGCCACGGACTGGAAGCTCATGAGCTTCGCCAAGCCGGCCGTGCCGCCAAAGAAGCAGCACATTCAGGACGACACCGGCCCGCAATACATCACCATCCAAGTCAAGGCGTTGAAGCCGTTCCTCTCCCGGATCCGTGAGCATAATGTGAAGCTGCTCGGGGACACACCCGTATCCATCGGTGGTACCACCCAGTTCGTACTCGTCCAGGACCCGGACGGCACCTTTGTCGAACTGATCGGTCCGATGGAATGAGCGTTCGCCCCTCTGGAGTTCCGGAGCCCGATGCAGCCCGGCCCAATCCGGCGATGAGGGATCCGGTCTGCAGCAGTCCATTGGGATGCCGAGGAGCGCGGGCCCTCGAATCGGAGACTTCAACCAGCGGATCCCTTCCAGGCAGACATGCCCGCCGCCGCGGCCCCATCAGCGGCGACTCCCGGAAGGATGCGAATCGTTGTCATCCCTGCCCGGTCGGTGGGTGGACCTCTGTGGTCGTGAGGAATCGGGGTCCAAAGAAGGCTTTGAAGTTCCCCCATTCGCTTCATCCTCCCGACCATGATCCTGGCGCCGGCGGAACTGGAGTCGCTCAGCCACCTGCTGCATCCTTCCCCCCACTCGTTGCTGGGGTTGCAGCCGCTGGGTGATGGCTCCGGGCTGGTCGCGCGGGCGATGATCCCCGGAGCCGCCCGGGTGGAGGTGGTTCCCGTTCATGCCGGTGCCGGCCCCCGGTTCGCCCTGAAGCGACTCGGAGACACCTGCGTGTTTGAGGGCGTCAGCCGGAAGGCGCGCGCGGTGTACGCGTACGACCTCGTCGTGACCGATGGCGCCGGGAGCCGGTTCCAGGGGCGCGACCCCTACTCCTTCCTTCCCAGCGTCGGTGAGACGGACCAATACCTGTTCAATCAGGGCAACCACCAGCGCCTGTTTGATGTCCTTGGCGCTCACCTGCGCGATCCGGACGGCGTCCAGGGCACTGCCTTCGCGGTGTGGGCGCCGAATGCCCGCAGGGTTTCGGTGGTCGGGGACTTCAACGCCTGGGACGGGCGGAGGCATCCGATGCGACTCCTGGGATCCTCGGGCATCTGGGAGCTCTTCATTCCGGGGGTCGGCGAGGGGGCGCTGTACCAGTTCGAACTGCTTGATGCCCACGGCAACCTGAAGGTCGTGACCGACCCGTTTGCATCGCTGTACGAGGTGCCGCCCAAGCATGCGTCGGTTGTTTGGAACAACCGGCGGTTTGTTTGGACGGATGCCGAATGGATCCGCGGCAGGGCGGAGGCCAACCCGCTGCGGCGTCCGATGAGCATCTACGAAATGCACCTCGGTTCCTGGCGCCGAAAATCCGGCTGGGAAGCCTTGGGCTACCGCGAGCTGGCGGCGCCGCTGATCGAGTATGTGCGCCGGCTGGGCTTCACCCATGTGGAGTTCCTGCCGGTCGCCGAGCACGCCTTTTACCCGAGCTGGGGCTACCAGGTCACCGGCTTCCACGCCCCGACCAGCCGTTTCGGAACGCCCGACGACTTCCAGTTCCTGGTGAATGCCCTTCATGAGGCCGGGATCGGTGTGATTGTGGACTGGGTGCCCGCGCACTTCCCGAGGGACACCTGGGCCCTCGCGCAGTTCGATGGCACGTCGCTGTATGAACATGCCGACCCGCGTCAGGGGGCGCACCAGGACTGGGGAACCCTCATCTTCAACTTCGGACGGCACGAGGTGCGGAATTTTCTCATCGCGAACGCCCTGTTCTGGTGCGAGCGGTTCCACGTGGACGGCCTGCGGGTGGACGCCGTCGCCTCGATGCTCTACCTGGACTATTCGCGCAAGGAGGGCGAATGGATCCCGAATGCGCATGGTGGCCGGGAGAACCTCGAAGCGGTCGAGTTTCTCAAGGGGTTCAACCACCACGTGGGCGTCAATCATCCGGGCGTGGTGACCATCGCCGAGGAATCCACCGCGTGGCCGATGGTTTCACGTCCTCCCTGGCTGGGCGGGCTGGGGTTTACGCTCAAGTGGAACATGGGGTGGATGCACGACACCCTCGGCTATTTTCAGCGCGACCCCATCCATCGCCGCTACCACCAGAACGACCTCACGTTTGCCATGCTGTACCACGGTCACGAGAACTTCGTGCTGCCGCTGTCCCATGACGAGGTGGTGCATGGCAAGGGATCCCTCCGGCAGCGGATGCCCGGGGACGACTGGCAGGCGTTCGCCAATCTGCGGGCGCTGTTGGGCCACCAGTGGATGTTCCCCGGCAAGAAACTGCTCTTCATGGGCGGCGAGTTCGGGCAGTCCGCGGAGTGGAATGCCAATGCGGAACTCGACTGGTGGCTGCTGGAGGCGGGCCCCTACCACGCGGGGGTCCGGAAGTGGGTGGCGGACCTCAACGCGTTCTACACCTCGGAGCCCGCGCTGTGGCGGGGGGATTACGATTCGGACGGCTTTTGGTGGGTGGATTGCGGCGACCATGCCAACAGCGTGATGAGTTTCATCCGGCACGACCGCGAGACCGGCAACCATGTCCTGGCGATCCTGAACCTCACCCCGAATCCGCTGTACGCCTATCGCGTTGGCCTGCCGCTGCCCGGGCGATGGTCGGAAGTGCTCAACAGCGATGCAGCCGCCTATGGAGGTGGCAATCTGGGCAATGCCGGCGGGGTGATTGCGGAGGATTACGCGGTCCACAACCAGCGGCACTCCGCCGCGTTCACCCTCCCGCCGCTGAGCGTGATCGTGTTCCGGCGGGAGCCGTGATCGGACCGTGGAGGGCCGCACTTCGGCCTGCGCCAAACCGCTTCCCGATGTCCCATGAGTGCGACGACGACGGCAACCGGCTCCATGCCCGTGCCCGTGCCCGAACGCGGCGTGAACGGCCACTCGCCGGCGGCGGAGAAGATTGCTTTGTTCCGCTCGTTGTTCCGGGGACGCGACGATGTCTACCCGCGTCGGTTTGAGAATCTCCGGACCGGACGTTCCGGATATGCCCCGGCTTGCGCCAACGAGTGGGTGCGGGGGATTTGCGAGAAGCCCCGGGTCAAATGCCTCGAGTGCCCGCACCGCCTCTTTCTGGCGGTGACGGATGAGGTCATCCGGTGGCACCTGTCCGGCCGGGATGCCTCCGGCAAACCGTTCGTAATGGGGTGCTACCCGCTGCTGGTGGACGACACCTGCCATTGGGTGGCGGCGGACTTCGATGGCGACGGCTGGAAGGACGATCTCCGTGCCTTCGCCGGCGCCGGGCGCGACCTGGGCATTCCGGTGGCCTGCGAGCGCTCACGCTCCGGCAATGGTGGCCATGCCTGGATCTTTTTCGATCAGGCCCTTCCGGCGACGCTGGCGCGGAGGCTCGCCTCTTGGGTGCTGACCGAGGCCATGGAATCCCGTCCTGAACTCGGCCTGCGATCCTACGACCGGCTGTTTCCCAACCAGGACACCCTGCCCAGGGGCGGTCTTGGCAACCTGATCGCGCTGCCGCTGCAGCGGGAGGCGCGGAATCGCGGGAACAGTGTCTTTCTTGACGAGGCCCTGCAGCCCTGCGCCGATCCGTGGGATTACCTTGCCGGAATCGCCCGGCTTTCACCGGGCACAGGCGATGCGGCTGCCGACGCGGAAGCTGCCGCGCATCATCAGTTGTGCCGAGGATACGGAGGACTACCTCGGGCTGCCACGCGGCTGCGTGGAGGAGGTCCGGCAATTGATGGCTTCGCTGGGCATCGCCGCCAATCTGCGGGATCAGCGACAGGCCGGAACGCCCCTGTCCGTCCGCTTCCACGGAACCCTGCGCCCGGAGCAACAACAGGCTGCGGACGCCTTGATGGCCGACGACACCGGCGTCCTTTCTGCGACGACCGCGTTTGGGAAGACCGTGGTTGCCGCGTGGCTCATCGCGGCCCGGGCGGTGAACACCCTGGTGCTGGTGCACCGGCAGCAGTTGCTGGAGCAGTGGATCGAACGGCTGGCCGCATTCCTCGATATCCCGTCGAAATCCATCGGACGGCTGGGCGGGGGGCGGAGACGTCTGACGGGACATCTGGACGTCGCATTGATCCAGAGTCTCGTTCGCGGCGGGATTGTGGACGACGGGGTCGGTGGCTACGGACAGGTGGTGGTGGATGAATGTCATCACGTCTCCGCCGCGAGCTTCGAGCAGGTCATTCGCAGGGTCCGGGCACGGTTCGTGACCGGACTTTCCGCAACGATCACCCGCAAGGACGGCCATCATCCCATCCTGTTCATGCAGTGTGGCCCGGTGCGTCATCGTGTGGACGCCAGGCGCCAGGCCGCCACGCGCCCGTTTCGCCATGAAGTGATGGTGCGCCCGACCGGGTTCCGTCCGCATCAGGCTCCCGACCCCGATCCTCGCGTTGCGTTTCGTCAGCTCTGCGAGGCGCTGGCTTCGGATGACCCACGCAATGCCAGGATCTGCCGGGAGGTTGTGGAGGCCGTTCATGAGGGACGCCGGCCGTTGGTGCTCACGGAGCGGACGGATCATCTGGAGCGCCTGGAGGCTTCGCTGCGCGGAGCCGTTCCGAATCTGGTGGTGCTTCGCGGAGGCTTGGGCCGCCGGGCGCTCAAGTCCATTCTGGCGGGACTCGCGCAGGCGCCCGATGCCGGTGGCCGGGTGATCCTCGCCACGGGCCGATACGTCGGAGAGGGCTTTGACGAGCCGTCCCTGGATACGCTGTTCCTCACCCTGCCTGTGTCGTGGCACGGGACGGTGGCGCAGTATGTGGGAAGGCTGCACCGGCTGCGGGAGGGCAAGCGGGTTGTGCGCGTGTACGACTATGCGGACCTCGACGTGCCGATGCTCAGCCGGATGTTTGACCGGCGCTGCCGGGGTTATGAGGCGGTCGGGTATGTGGTCCTGCTCCCGGCGAGTGCGCTGCCAGGTTGGCCCCCGGACGTGCCGCTTCCAGTGGATCCGGAGTGGAAACGGGACTACGCCGCCAGCGTTCGGAGACTGGTCCGGGACGGCGTGGATCCTTCGTTGGGGCGTCTGTTCGTCGCATCGGCCGGGACGCCCTCCCCGGAATCCCGGGGTGCGGATCGTGCCCGCAGCGCTGTCGAGGCCTTTCTGTTTCGGCGGCTGGAGACTCTCGCAGCGACGTCCGGGCGCTTCACGCTCAACGCCGTTTTGCCGCTGCCATTCGATGGCGCTGGGGAGATGGAGGTGGACTTCCTGGATCCGTCCGCCCGACTGGTGCTGGAGTTGGACGGCCCGCAGCACCTTGCGGACGCAGAGGCCTACCGTCGCGACCGGCGAAAGGACGCGCTGCTCCAAGAGAACGGGTATCGGATCCTCAGATTTCTGACATCAGATGCCACCGAGCGGCTTGATGAGGTGCTGGACCGGATCCTTCGTGCGCTTGCCCACGCCAGCGGCGTCTGCGTTCGAAACCCAGAGTCCGGGATCCCGACAAAAAACCCGGGAGCCGACAAGCCTCCGGGGTCGGAAAGATTGGAGCGAGCGAAGGGATTCGAACCCTCGACATTCACCTTGGCAAGGTGACGCTCTACCAGGCTGAGCTACGCTCGCACTCGCTGCGGAGGAGAGATTGTGGAAGGCCCCGAGGTTTGCAAGCGGAGTTTTCCGGTTGCGATTCAGGCGGCGGCAGCCTCGGGGCGCCGCCGGATCAGCGGCGGGGCCTCTCCGCGGACCGCGGCCGCGGTCAGGGTGATGCCGGCGATGTCTGATGAAGTGGGGATCTCGAACATCAGGTCGCGCATCAGGCGCTCCATCAGGCTCCGGAGGGCCCGTGCCCCGGTCCCCTTGCGAATCGCCTCGGCCGCGAGCGCACGGCACGCATCGGCGGTGACCTCCAGGTCGACGCCATCCAGGGAGAACAGCCGCGAAAACTGCTTCACCAGCGCATTCCTTGGCTCCACGAGAATTCGCACCAGGTCGTCTTCGGTCAGCTCATCGAGCACGCTGACGGCCGGAAGCCGGCCGATGAACTCCGGGATGAATCCGAAGGAAACCAGATCCTCGGGTTCCATCCGGCGCAACATGTCGCCGCGGCTCTCGACGGCGGTTGCCGCGTCCCCGGACGCGTTGAACCCGATGATGCGGTGTCCCAGCCGTCGCTGGATGATGCGGTCGAGCCCCGTGAAGGCACCGCCACAGATGAACAGGATGTGGGTGGTGTCTATCCGGATGTACTCCTGCTGCGGGTGCTTGCGTCCCCCCTGGGGCGGCACATTGCATACGGTTCCTTCAAGCAACTTCAGCAGCCCCTGCTGCACCCCCTCCCCGCTGACGTCGCGCGTGATGGAGACGTTCTCCGTTTTGCGGGCGAGCTTGTCAATTTCGTCCACGTATACGATGCCCATCTGCGCGCGCTTGACGTCGTAGTCGGCATTCTGGAGGAGGCGCAGGATGATGGTCTCGACGTCCTCGCCGACGTAGCCGGCCTCGGTGAGCGACGTGGCGTCGGCGATCGCGAAGGGCACGTCAATCAACCGGGCGATGGTCTGGGCGGCAAGGGTCTTCCCGCAGCCGGTTGGACCAATCAGGAGGACGTTGCTTTTTTGAAGCTCGACGTCGTCCGTCGCGGCGGGGTCCGGAGGGTTGAGGATCCGCTTGTAATGGTTGTACACCGCGACGCTGAGGGTCCGTTTGGCGTCCTCCTGGCCGACGAGGTGGCCATCGAGCTGCCGCTTCAATTCCGCCGGCTTGGGGATGCTCACCCGGCGGACCTCGCGCTGGGAATCATCGCGAAATTCCTTGGCGAGGACGTTCTGGCAGACGCCGACACACGCGTCGCAAATGTAGACCCCCGGACCCGCGATCAGCTTCTTGACCTCGGAGCGGCTCTTGCCGCAGAAGCTGCACATCGTGATCTGGTGGGCGCGGGCCATGGTTCAGGTTCCGGGCGGGCGGGTGTCGGTGGCGACCAGGGAGGGCACCTCGCGGCGTGAGACGACCACCTCGTCCACCAGCCCGAAATCGCGGGCCTCCTCGGCGGTCATGAAATTGTCGCGGTCACAGGCTTTTTCCACCGCTTCGTAGGGCTGGCCCGTGTGGTGGCTCAGAATCTCGTTGAGACGCTTCTTGAGACGGAGCATGTGCCGGACCCGGATCTCCACGTCGCTTGCCTGGCCCTCGGCGCCTCCGAGCACCTGGTGGATCATGATGTCGGCGTTGGGCAGGGCAAACCGCTTGCCCTTGGTTCCGGCGCAGGCCAGCACGGCGCCCATGCTTGCCGCCATGCCCACCACGTAGGTGTTCACGTCGCAGGTCAGCCATTGCAGGGTGTCGTAGATGGCCAGGCCCGCGGTCACGGATCCCCCCGGCGAATTGATGTAAAAGTGGATGTCCTTTTTTGGATCCGACATTTGCAGGAAGAGGAACTGGGCGACAATCACGTTGGCGACCATGTCGTCCACCGGAGTTCCGAGGAACACGATGCGGTCCTTCAGCAGGCGGCTGTACAGGTCGTAACCGCGCTCGGAGCGGCCCTCCTGTTCAATGACGTAGGGGATGCTGAAGTTGCGAATCGGCTCGTTTTTCAAGGCGGGTCCAGCCTACGGGCGGCCCTGTGGAGCGTCAAGAAACCGGCCGGAATCCAGCGTGTCGTTGCCGGGTTCCGGCTCAGGCCGGCTGCGTGGACACCGCATTGCCGACGGGTCCGGACGCCATCACCGGAGGAGAATCCGGCGGGGGCGCGGTCGGTGGAGCATCAGCCACTGCGGGTGCGGCCGGCTCCGGCTCCGGGGCGGCCGGTTCCGGGCGCAACGCCGGTGTCCAAAGGGCCGGGTCGGCGAGGCCGATCGCTTCAATACGAAAGCGGCGGCGGCTGCCCGCCTCGCCGGCGGCGACTTCGGCGCCGGCCCCCTTGCCGAGGAGGGCCTGGGCCAGCGGGGACAGGTAGCTCAGGATGCCGCGGTCGGGATCACCATCCCACGCGCCCAGGAGGTGAAAAACCTCGGGCTGTCCGGAATCCAGATTGGTCACGGTCACCGAGGTGCCGATGGAGGCGACGTCGCCGCGCGCGTTGGTAAAGTCCGTCCCTCGTGCGCGGCTCAGCTGGGCCTCCAATTCGTGTTTCCGGCGGTTGAGCACCTTCTGCTGTTCCTTGGCAAATTTGTACTCCGCGTTCTCCCGCAGGTCGCCATAGCTTCGGGCCAGGGCGATGTCCCGGACATTCGCGGGGATCGCCTTTTGGACCAGGTCCTCATATTCCCCCTTGCGCCGTTCGAGACTGGCCCAGCTGACGAGGAACGTTCGGTCCTCGCGCGAATGCTCCCCGGTGATCATCTCCTGGATGGCCGGGTACATCTTCACAATCCGCGCCAGCAGGGAGCGCTTGTCCATGTCGTCGAAGCTGGGGCTCAGCTGCAGGGTGCGGGTGAGGTCACGGATGACCTCGATGTCGGCGGATTCGATGAGGTCCGGGAGCAGTTGCTGGTCCTCGAGCACATGGTCGCGCAGGCGGTTGTTCTTCTTTTCAAGAAACTGGTCGCGTTCGATCGCCGTCAGCATCGAGCGGAACACCTCCGGCGTCAGCAGGTCGGCAAAGTAGTCGTTGCGCTCCTTGCCAAACCAGAGGAGCAGCTCGCTGCTGGCGCCATGCTGGCTGATGAGGCGGGCCAGCGTGTCCTTGAGCAGGGGCCCCTTGTTTTCCTGGAGAAGGATCCGGGCCGCCTCGCCGGCGAGCTTGGCCGGAACGTCGTTGATCAGCAGCACGATCTGGGGTGCCCAGTCGGGCACCGAGTCTCGGAACGACTCGAGTGTGCGCCGGTGTTTTGCCGCCGGGAGTTCGTCAAAGATCTCCCGCAGGCGGATTCGCTGCGACCAGACATCGCGCGCGGCGGTCTCCCCTTCCGGCGCGGACCGCTGGGCGGCGACCCGCAGGTCGTCGCGCACGAAGATGCCCTCCAGGGTCTCCGACTGGCGGGTGTTGAGGTGGCTCTGGATGTCGGCGTTGAGCTGCGCGATCACTTCGTCCACCAGTGCGGGATCGGAGATGTCGGGAAGGCTCCGAAGCACCTCATGCGCGACGGCCACCCGGGCCTTGAGGCCACGCGCCGCCTGAAACTCGGCCCGAAGCCGCGCCGCCATCGGCAGTTCCTCGGCCTGATACACGACGGGATCCGTCTTCTTCAGCGGCACGAGAAAATGGCCGTCCTTCTTCAGCTCGGCACGCGCCGCCTCCCACCATTTCTTCCAGTCACTCTGGATCACGTCGGGCACCAGCATGGCCTGGATCTGATCCGCGGTGGCCCGGCCGCCATGGCTGTCCAAGACGAGCTTCACCACCTCCAGGTGGTGCAGCGCCGCCATTTGTTGGAGTCCCTTCAGGTTGGAGTGTTTCTGGGCCAGAATGTGGTCCTTGCTGATCGGCCTCAGGGATTCCGCCGAAAAGGTGAGGTCCATCGCGTGCCCCGGCTTTCCGTGAAAATCAATCAGGAGGCGGCCGGCGATTCCGTCGAGGGTCTTCACCTTCCCAAACCCCCAGCTCTTGTGCTGGCAGAACCCCGCCTCCATCAACGCCGTGAGCGACGCCACATGCTTCGGATGAATCTTTCCGGCGGCCACCAATTGATCCATTTCCTCTTTCATCAGGCAAAAATTGTCCCACTGGGGACAGGAGGGCAGTATGCCGGTTCGATGGTTTCCGCACCAAGACAATTTGCGTTCCGCTTCCTGTGCTCCATGGGCCTGCCGGGGGATTTCGCGGAACATCGGATGGACGCTGATCCCGACTTTTGCGCCCTCGGACCGGCGGACCGCCGGCTTGCCCGGGAACTGGTTCTTGGTGTGCTGCGCTGGAGGACCACACTGGACTGGCTCGTCGCCAGGCGCCAGGGAGCCCGAGCCCAGGACCCCCGGGTGCTCGAAACGCTGCGGCTGGGCCTCTACCAACTGCTCTGGCTCGATCGCATCCCGGACCACGCGGCGGTGAACGATGCGGTTGAGCTGTGTCGCCGCGCAGGACGTGCCCATCAGAGCGGTTTCGTCAACGCGTTCCTGCGCGGGACGGCTCGCGAACGCGACGCCATCCGGGCCGCACTCGCGAGTCTGCGGCGGTCCGATCCGGCGACGGGCTGGTCTCATCCGACATGGCTGGTTCAGCGATGGGCCCGGATCTGGAGCCCGGAGAAGCTCCAGCAGCTCCTGGCATGGAACAACACCCCACCCGGCGTGAGCGTCCGGGTCAACACCCTGCGCACCCGTCCGGAGGCGCTCACCGCGCGTTGGGCCGCGGAGGGAGTCGCCTTCCGTTCGCGGCCGGTGGACTGGGCTCCTGCGGCACGGATGTTTGACCTCGAGACGCATCCACCCCTGCCCGAACTGGCCTCCTTTCAGGACGGCGGCTTCTACGTGCAGGATCCCAGCACACTGCTGGCCGTGACGCTGCTCGATCCGCAGCCGGGCGAGGTTCTGCTCGATGCCTGCGCGGCACCCGGAGGCAAGACGACCTTCATCGCCCAGTTGCAGGCGGGCTCCGGGCGTCTGGTGGGGGAGGACCTCTCGGCATCCCGCCTCGAGCTGCTGCGCGAGAATTGTGCCCGCCTCGGGGCCGGTTTTGTGGAGATCCGGCAATCCGCTCCGGATTCCGATGCTGCATTCGACGGCATCCTGGCCGACGTGCCCTGCTCCAATACCGGGGTGATGCGACGCCGCGTGGAGTCGCGTTGGCGGCTGCAATCCGATGCCCTCCAGGCCCTGGCATCGCGTCAACTGGAGCTCCTGCGCCCGCTCGCGGCCCGGCTGAAGCCGGGCGGACGGCTGGTGTACTCCACCTGCAGCCTGGAAGCCGCCGAGAACCGCGAGGTGGTGGATCGCTTCCTGGCGGAAGCCCCGGAGTTCCTCCTTGAAGTGGAGCGGCAGTTGCATCCGGTGACCGATGGCGTGGATGGCGCCTACGCCGCCCGGCTGCGGCGGGCACCAAGCGCTCGCGACTGACGCCAGAGGAGCGGTAGCCCCCTTCAGTGCCGCCCCGGCCCGGAGTTCACGACAGGATCGCTGGCCGCCGGCGACAACCGGTGCATCAACCGTCGGAGCACGCCGTCAAAATAGTCGGGGATGTTGGGTCCGTAGAAGCTCATGACCCGCGATTCGTAGCCTCCGAGGTGGAAATATTTTCCGGGAATCACGTAGCCGATGTAGTCCCCGTTGAAGCTGGTGACCACCGCATCCAGCCCCCGGAGGCAGGCATCCCCGCGAAGTGCCAGCGCCAGCTCCCCGCTGTAGTCGCACGGGGTCGAGCACCAGACGGCATCCTGGATCCGGACCGCCTGGATCCAGACGTCCGCAGCCAGCGGCGGCAGGAGCCGGCGGGCCAGCCAGGGGCGGAGGCGGACGCCATCCAGGATGCGGTTTTGAAGTTCTGGAAGCCCGACCTCCACGGAAGCCTGCCCGAAGATCACTTCCTGGCTCATGGAAATTTCGGCGAGGGCCTTGCGGGACGCAGTCGCCAGGGCCTCGCCCATGGCGGTGGCACCGTCCGGGCCGCCCACCGGGGTCCTGGGGCCCTGACTGCCGACGGCGCCCGCGAGGAACAGGGCAAGGCCGCCAGAGTTCCGTTCCATCGTCCGCTGCCACGCCCCCGGATAGTCCCCGCTGAACCGCATCGTGGACGCGCCGAGCACCGTTGCGTGGGCGCCGTAACTTCCGATGACGGCCTCATCGCCGTCCTCCTGCCGGACGCGAATCAGGCTGAAGCGGGCATCCACCGGTCCCTGTTCGCCGACCAGGCGATTGCGGACCCACTCCGGCGCCTCAAACCCTCCCGTACCCAGCGATGCGGGCGTCAGATCGGCGACCGCTTCGCGAACCGCCGCGGCCAACTGCCCGGCAAACCAAACCACCGCCCCCGGGTGAAACGGGCCGGCAAAGGCTTGCCCTACGGGCCCCTCGCCCCAACCGCCAAGGCTGCAATGCGTGTGGGTGGCCCCGAAAAAGATCTGGTCTCGACGGAGTCCGGTGGCAGCGGTCACAGCGTCCGTGGCTTGCAGGGCGACTTCTCGCGGGATGATCAGGGCATCCGCCGACACCACGACCCCGGTGCGACCAGCGACGGCGAAGGCCACCGCCTTGACCCAGACGTCATCCAGCACCCCGGTTGCGGGCTGGCCCTTGCGGTTCCCGTAGCCGGCAAGCGGGATCGCATCGAATTCGCCGAGCGCCGGGTTGCCACCGGATACTCCCAGGGCCGGAGTGAGTCGCGTTCGAGCAAACCCCGCCCGGAGCGACGCTGTCGCAACGCCGGAGGAAGTCTCCGACGCGGAAAGCCGGGCTTCGGTGGCCATCCGCCAGGAGGCGGAGAGTTGAGGATCGAGATCCACGGGTGCCAGCGTGGCGACGGCGATCGCGGCGAGGAGCGTGACTGGCAGGGCCGTCCACCAAACGCGCCGGCGTCCCGGAGTCCAATTGGTGGAGGCCGTTTGCATCAAGGTGAGCCCCGGGAGCGTGGCTCCCGCGATCGTACGGCCTCAACGCCAAAGTGCCCCGACCACCCTGTCCGGCGGGCTGTCCATCGAATGACGACGGGGCCGATGCTTCACCGGCGCGAAGAGGGCCGCCGGCACCGTGCCTGGCGTCCGTGCTTCCGCACACCTCCACGCGGGCCGGGCGGCAAACCGCCCCAAGCCAGCGGGCCTCGACACCCAGGGGGATTCCGTGCTCCAGAAACAGTCGCGGCCCGGGACCCAATGGGAGACGGGACGAAATGTTTTTTCGAACGAACCGGCAGGCCGGCTGTCGGACTTGCTGTTGGGTGGAGCCTGACCCCGGCTGTCAGACTCGAGAGACGAATGATGGCCGGTCCGTCGGGCGCATAGGTTGGGGGGGCGGTGCTGGGGAGCACCGCCCCTCTTTTCATTCGAGGGCCTCAACGAGGTCGCCATCGCGGAGATCCCCGTGCCCGATGAACAAGTCGTCGGCATGAAGTGCATTGGATCGGAGCAATTCGCCCGCGCCCATGAGATGCTGGCGCATGGCCTCCCTGCTGGTCTTCGAGAGCGGCAGCAGATGGGATGCGCCGCCCTGCCAGGAAACAATCCTGAGGTCGGCATCGGTAATGCGACAACCTCGCGCGTTTCGTACGAGACACTGTTCGTGAACAATCCGATAGCCGTCGTTGGGGAGCGCCTTCTCCTCGAAGGCATAGCGCCCGCCCTCGATCCCGTTGATGGGACCGAACTCGAAAGCGATGCCGAGGTTCGGTGGCGCACTTCTCACCGAACTTCGATTTCGGACGGAGGCAATGCCGCCCCGCCGGTCAAAGAACGCCTGCAAAGGAGACGACATCGCCTCGGAGACAAAGCCAAAGGCGCCGGCGAGGTTGCTTTTTCCGGAACCGTTGCGTCCGACCACGAAGATCGGATTGTCAAAGGGAGCGTCGCCGTGGGGAAACTGCGGAAGCGTTTGAGGACCAGCCTCGTGATCGGCAGACGGCTCATGCGACGAGAACCATCGCAAGGCGCCGTTGCACTTCAGGCGAGCTCCCAGCGGACAAGAGGCGGGCTCAGGGGGCAACCACCTTGAGTTCGCGGAGCGCGTTGAGCAGGAACTGCATGGCAATGGCCGCGAGGAGCAGGCCCATGACGCGGGTGGTGATGCGAAGAACGATCGGGCTCAACCAGCGGGCGCCCCGCGCGGACAAGGCAAACACCAGGTAGCTCGCGGCGCAGACGAGCAGGATGCTCCCGAACAGCGCGGCATGCTTGGCCAGGGAATCGGCCTTGGCGTGCAGGAGGATCACCGTCGAGATTGCGCCCGGGCCGGCAAGCATCGGTACGGCAAGCGGGGTCACGGCGATGTCGTCCTTGGCGGCGCCCGCCTCGACCTCCTCCACGGTTTCCTGTGCGCGTGAGCGCTCCGCGCGCAGCATGTCGAGGGCGATCAACATCAGGATGACGCTGCCCGCCATTTGCAGGGCGGGAATGCTGATCCCGAGAAACCGGAACACCCACGGACCCCCGACGGCAAAGATCAGCAGCAGGACCGCCGCAACCTGGCACGCCAGCCGGGCCATTCGCGTGCGGTCTTCCGGGGAGTCGCGGGGCGTCATCGCCAGAAAGGCCGGAACGGTCGCGATCGGATCAATGATCACGAACAACGAGCTCAGCGCGAGCAGCGCGTATTCCAACAGCGACACGGCGGCACCCTCCCGGCCCGCAGGCCGGATTTCAAAGCCCAATCGGCAAGGCTTCCGCCGGTCGGGCAGCGGGGCCCTCGCAACACGGCGCGAGGATGCCGTCCTTCATTCCATGCACGATCTTCTTGTCGGCCGGGACGATCGTCGCCAGCACGCCGCCAAGCCGGGGGCGGGCGGTGTCAAGATCCCCGGGCACGAAGTAGTAGGGACAGAGGCGGACGCGTCCGGGCATGGGCTGCAAGAGGTTTCGCTCAAAGTCGAACCAGGCGGACTCCACGATTCGAGGCCGGTGAAAGCGTTGGAGAATGTGCGGGGTCGCCGGCCAGGCGGTCAGGGCGTGCTCGACCGCGGCACTCCAGTCGGCGGTGTTGAGGTCGCTCCCCAGATGGACGCTCCGCGCGCCCCAGGCGTCAGCGTGGAAACCGGAGACTTTCAGGATGAGTTCGCGCTCCCGCTGGCTGAGTCCCTTGAGCTGGCGCCAGTCGGTGAGCTCGAGGCCGGGGTAGCCTGCGGACGGGGGCAGCGGTGACGGATCCAGCAGCCACGTCCGCGGCACATGGGCCCGGAGGCGCCGGAAGAAGGCATCCCCGAGCTCCTGACGCCAGAAGTCGTGCAGATTCCGGTTCCAGAGCAGCGCGAAGAGCAGCTTCTCCTCGAACACGGGCTTTGGGGGCGGGGTGACCTGAATCCTTCCCGCCCGGGCCAGCTCGAAGAGCCGCCCGGCAGACGGGACATTGGAAAGGTCGAACAATTCGAAGAACCGGTACACCGCATCGCCGTCCCCAAAGCCCGTGAAATTTGCATCCCGCACCTCGCAGCCGCCGCCGGGCCAGCCGCGGGCCAGCCACTCCATCTCGGGCCGGTAGGCGGCCGATTCCTCGGACACCACCAAGTGCACCCGGGCACCACTTCTGAAGATGGAGGCAAAGCCGTCCCGCATGCCCTCGCGCCCCCCGACGACGTCCGGGACCTCCGGGGACAGGTCGGAGTACGCTTCATTGAGCCACTGCGTCAGTCCGATCCCGCCGGGCACGGAATCCAGCTCCGAGATCACGAAGCCCTCCTCGGTCAGCAGGATGTCGGGTCGAATAACCCGGGGCACGTCCTGGCGAAAGGCCGGGTCGCGCTGGAGGGCGATGAGGGCCGCGGGTTTCCCCTGGTCGAGCAGCGTGGCGATCCAGTCCGGGGCGCGCCCATCGGCACTCCGCCGGTAGAGCGTGTTCACCGCCCGGTAAAATTGCAGCAGGACACGGCCCAGGTTTTCCAGTTCCCGCAGGAGCGGTGCGCTCAAAGGGAACGGCTCCGGGGCGACCCGCCAGGTCTGGCCGGCGAACAACCCTCCGGGAGGCAGGGCGTCGCGGACGGCATGAGCGCGCCGGGCGTGGGGGAATTCCGCCGTCATTGGGTGTCGTGATCGTCCAGTCGGTCCACCGGGCGCAGCCTGACAGCGTCCACGAGGGGTGGCCAGCCCGACGGCGCTCCCGGGAACAGCGCGCCCCTTGGATGCCACTTCGGGTGGAACGATTGGAGTCTTGGATCTTCGGTGGACACCCGGCTAGGGTCACCGGCCCATGCTCGACATCAAGCGGCTGCGGGAGCGTCCGGACGAATTCCGGGACCGGCTGGCGACCCGCCACGGGGGGGATGAGACGCGTCTGGACGCGTTGCTGGCCCTGGATGAACAGCGGCGGGTGGCGGTGACGGAGGTGGACCAGTTGAAGGCGCAGCGGAACAGCGCCTCAAGGGAGATCGGGTCGCTGATGGGCCGGAAGCAGCTGGCCGAGGCCGAATCGCGCAAGGCGGAGGTTCGAGCACTCGGGGAGAGGATTGGCGGGCTCGACCGTGCCGTGGCGGAGGCCGAATCGGCGAGGGACGCCCTGATGTTGACCCTGCCCAACCTGCCCCATGCCAGCGTGGTTTCGGGGCACGATGCGGCGGACAACCCGGAAGTTCGCCGACACGGCGCCCCGGCAGCGTTTGGCTTCGCACCCCGCAATCACATTGAGCTTTGCGAACGGCTGGGGCTCGTGGATTTCGCCCGTGCCGCCAAGATCAGCGGCTCCGGGTTTCTCCTGTACACCGGTTGGGGGGCCCGACTGGAGCGGGCACTGATCAATTTCCTGCTCGAACTGCACACGGTCGCTCATGGCTATACGGAGGTCGCACCCCCCCACCTCATCGGGGAGGCGTGCATGGTGGGCGTCGGACAGTTCCCGAAATTTCGGGACCAGGCCTATGCCGTCCAGGAGGGTCTCGATGCCGCCTCCCTGGGGCGGCTCTACCTGCTGCCGACGGCGGAAGCGCCGGTGGCCAACATTCATCGCGAAGAAATCCTCCCGTCAGGGCGGCTGCCGGTCCGTTATTGCGCCTATTCGCCCTGCTTCCGTGCCGAGGCCGGCGCCGCGGGCGTGGGAACCCGTGGCATGATCCGGGTTCACCAGTTCGACAAGGTGGAGCTGATCAAGATCACCACCCCGGAGTCCGGCTATGACGAGCTGGAATCCATGGTCCGCGATGCGGAACGGGTGCTCCAGTTGCTCGGGCTGCATTACCGGGTGATCAGCCTCTGCACGGGCGACCTGGGGTTCGCCGCGGCGAAGACCTACGACATCGAGGTCTGGGCGCCCGGACAGGGATCCTTTCTGGAGGTGTCGAGCTGCTCCAACACCGAGGAATTTCAGGCCCGCCGGATGAACCTGAGGTACAAGGATGGCGCCGGGGAGAACCGGTTCCCGCACGTGCTCAATGGCTCGGGCACCGCGCTGGCCCGGTTGTATGTGGCATTGATCGAGACCCATCAGCAGGCCGACGGCAGCATCGCGATCCCGGAGCCCCTGCGGCCGCACCTGGGGGCCGATCGCATCCCGGCGTGACGGAGCGCGGGTTGGCTTACCCCGCCTCGGCGTGCGCCTCCGCCCATCGGGCCATCAGCCAGAGCAGGTCGCTGAGCCGGTTCAGGAACACCACGATCTCGGCATTCTGGAGTTCGCCGGATTCATGGAGGGTGACGACCCGACGTTCCGCCCGCCGGCAGGTGGTGCGGGCCACATCGAGCGCCGCGGCGCAGGGGGTGGCGCCCGGCGTTGCCCACCCGTGAAACGAGATCTGCTGCGATTCAATGCCCGCCACGAGGGCATCCACCCGGGCCACGTGATCGGCGGTCACCAGTTGAAAGCCGTCGCGCACGTAACGTCCGAGGTCCTCCACTCCCGTGGCCAGCTCCCCCATCAACACGACCAGTTGTTGCTGCAGCTCGTGGAGGGTCTCCGTCAGGAACGGGGCGCGGCAGAGCGCCCGGGCCAGGCCAAGGGCGGCATTCAACTCGTCCACGCTGCCGTATGCCTCTACCCGGGGGTGGTTCTTGGGGACCCGGCGGTTGTACATCAACCCGGTGGCGCCGGCATCGCCGGTTCGCGTGACAATACTTCCCATGTTGAGCCGCCAGCATGGGGGGGAACGGGGGAAACGCAACCCGACCCCGGAACGGGCGATTCACGGGGCACCCGGCCGTCCCGAAGGCGCGTCCGGCGGGGCGCGAAGAACCGGATCACGTTGCGCCCTTGCGGCCCGGAGTGAACAGCAGCCGCAGGCTGTTGAGCACCACAATCACCGTGCTGCCTTCGTGCGCGGCAACGCCCAGCGAGAGGGGCAATGTGGCCGAAGCCAGGCTGAGCACCGCCATCCCGGCCATGGTTCCCAGGGAAATGAACAGGTTCTGCCGGATGATGGTCCGCGCCCGACGGCTGAGGTCGCGGGCGAAGAGCACGTTTTCCAGGCGGTCATTCATGAGCACGACGTCGGCCACCTCCAGGGCGGCGTCGGATCCCCGGGATCCCATCGCCAGGCCGACATCCGCCACCGCGAGCACCGGCGAGTCGTTCACCCCGTCCCCGATCATCGCCACCCGAACCCCACCCTCGCGCAACCCGCGCACCGCCTCCACCTTGTCCGACGGGCTGAGCTGGGACCGGACCTCATCCACCCCGGCCGCTTCACCCATGAGTTTTGCCGCGGCTTCGCGGTCGCCGGTCAGCATGACGGTGCGGAGTCCCCCGGCGCGAAGTTGCTCGACCAGACCGCGGGCGGCCGGACGCAGCTGATCCCGAAGGCGAAGGCGTCCGAGGAGTCCGGGACCGCACACCCAGGACACCGACCCGCCCCCTTCCACCGGCGGAAGGCGATCCAGCGCTGCGGGATCCGCGCCGTTCTGCGCTGCCCAGGTCCGGCTGCCCAGGGCGACGGGCTGGTCCCGCCAGATGCCGCGGATTCCCTGGGCCGGGATCGTTTCCGTGCCGTCCACCGCTTCGGGCTCGACCCCCTGCCGGCGAAGTTCCCGGGCAATGGCCCTGGACACCGGGTGGTTCGAAAGTCGGGCGAGGCTTGCAGCCACCCGCTGGAGGTCGGTCTCCGCTCCCTCCAGCGGGTCAAGGCCCTCGAGGTGGAGGAGCCCCTCCGTCAGGGTGCCGGTCTTGTCCATGGCGACGACCGTCACCTCCGCAAGGGTCTCCACCGCGGCACCGCCGCGGAACAGGACGCCGTGGCGGGCGCCGGCGGCGATGGCGGACAGGATCGCCGAGGGGACGGACAGGACGAGAGCGCATGGGGACAGGACCACGAGCAGGGTCATGGCGCGATAGAACGCGCTGCGAGCCGTGTCGGAGGCCACAAAGGGTGGGTGGTCCAGCAGTTGCCAGGAAATGAAGAACCAGAGGACGCACCCCCCCACCACGGATGCCGTGTAGCGGGTGCCGAACCGGTCCGTGAACCGCTGGATCGGGGCCCGCTGGCCTTGGGCTTCGTGAATCAGTCGGATAATCCGCTGCAACGCGCTGTCACCCGCCGGGCGGAGGACCCGGCCCTCCAGAACGCCCCACAGGTTCAGCGTTCCCGCAAGGGCGGTGTCCCCGGGGTGTTTCGGCATCGGATCCGCTTCCCCGGTCAGCGTGGATTCGTCGCAGGCGCTGTCACCGCGGAGGATTTCCAGATCCACGGGCAGCTGCTCGCCGGCGGTGACCCGCACCACATCGCCCGGAGCCAGGGACTCCACCGTGACCTCGCGTTCCGTGCCGCCCTCCAGCCGACGCGCCACCTTGGGGGCGCCCTTCAACAATGCACTGATCTCTCTGCGGGTGCGTCCGGCCGCATATTCCTCCAGCGTGGCCGAAGCTGCGAAGAGCACCAGCAGCAGCGCGCCCTCGGCCCAGGCACCGATCACGGCGGCACCGGCCGCCACCAGCAGCATCAGGAACTCCGTGTCGAACCGGAGCCGCCGCAGATCCATGCCAACCGATCGGGACAAGTCCCACGCCCCGGCGAGGTAGGCGACGGCGTAGCAGGCCAGCGAGGCCTGTGGGAGGGTGGAGTGCAGCACCCAGCCGCCGATCCCAGCCGCCAGGCAGAGTCCGGTTCGCAGCGCCATCGGACGCCAGCGGTCGGTGGCGGCGGTGATGTGGGCGGTTCTCACGCCGCGCGCGGCCCCGGGAGCCGCTGCCGGTAGGCGGTGGGCGATTCACCGACAATCTTGCGAAACACCCGGTTGAAGTGCGTCAGCGTCTGAAATCCGACCTCGTAGGCCACTTCGGTGACGCGGACATTGGGATTGAGCAGCAGGTTCTTGGCGCGCTCCACCCGGACCCGGGACACGTAATCGGTGAAGGTCAATCCGGTGGCCTTTTTGAAGACCTTGCAGAAGTAGAAACTGCTCATGTTCACGGCCTGGGCCACGCGGCCGAGGGGCATCGCCTCGGACTGGTGCTCCTCGATGTACTTCCGGGCCCGCGTCACGGACGGCGGCTCCGCCGTCCGTTCCTGGACCAGAAGCTGGTTGCCCACGAGGGCCAGGTGCTGGGCAAAGATGGCGAGCAAGCGGACCATCGCCTGGTACTGCTCCGGGGCGAGCACCCGGGTGTGGAACCAGGCCTCCTCGAGTTTCGAAAGGTCGGTGGTCAGACCCCAGTCGAGGAGTTGCTGCGCCACCCGGGTGAACTGGCGGTCGTCCCCGGATCGGCCCACGAAGGTCTGACCGGTTTGGAGAAATCCCACCAGCTCATGGCCGAACCGCAGCGGGATCGCGGTATCGCTGAGTCCGGCAAAACAGGTGACGGTGCGCGGACCGGGACCGGGATTTTCGGCGATGCGCTGTTGGACATCGAGGCAGGCGGCACAGGTACGGCTTCTGGAGGCCATGAGGGCGCAGAACGGATTTTCGTGCGGATCGCCCTGGTGGACGGGGCGCCAGGCGTCCACCGGGCGCAGCGCCAAAGGGAGTCCGGTGGCCTCTCCAAATGCCCGTTGGTAGTCGGCGAAGATCCGGGATCGCGAGAGGCCGTCCAGAACCTGGCGGTTTTCCGGCAAATTCATTCGGTCACGCTCTTAGGCGGATTCCGCCGCCCCAGCAAGCCCGGGCCTTGCCGGTCCGGGCATGCGGCGGGGCGCCGCCATGAAATAAAGCACCGGCACCGCCATGCGGCTGATCAGGAGCGAGGCAATCTCACCGGCCATGAGGGCGATGGCCAGGCCCTGGAAGATCGGGTCGAACAGGATCACGGAGGCCCCCACGACCACCGCCATCGCGGTGAGGAGCATCGGGCGGAACCGCACGGCGCCGGCATCCACGACCGCCGCCTCCAACGGCAGGCCCTCTTCCAGCCGCTGCTCGATGAAATCCACGAGGATGATCGAGTTGCGCACGACAATGCCGGCACCCGCCATGAAGCCGATCATGGAGGTCGCGGTGAAGAACGCCCCCATCAATCCGTGGGCCGGCAGGATCCCGACCAGCGAGAACGGAATGGCGACCATGACAATCAGCGGCGTGAGAAACGAGCGGAACCAACCAACCATGAGCACGTAGATCAGGACCAGCACGGCGGCGAAGGCGAGGCCGAGGTCTCGAAAGACCTCGAGGGTGATGTGCCATTCGCCATCCCATTTCACGGCGGGGTGATCCTCCGACTCCGGCTGGCCCAGGTGGTACACCGTCACGTGGCCACCGCCGTCGGCGTCCGCGAGTCGGGCCAGGGCCTTGTTCATCCGCGCGAGCGCGTACGCCGGGCTTTCCGCTTCACCGGCGACATCGCCGATCACGTAGGTGACCGGCATCAGGTTCTTGCGGTACAGGCTCTGTTCCACGACCCCCGGCTCGATGCGGACCAGCTCGCGGAGCGGCACCAGCGGGCCGACCCCGGCGGCGCCCGGTTCCGGCAGTGCATTGGCGTCGCCCCGGCGGACGCGAAGCGCGAGGAGTTCCTCCGGACGGTTGCGTGCCGCTCGCGGGAGCTGGAGGATGAGGTTCACGTCCTCCTTCTCCCCGGGGAGATGCACGAGGTCCACGGATTCTCCCCCGACGGCAATCCGCAGCGTCTGGGAAATCGTGTCCGCGCTGATCCCATGCAACGCGGCCTTTTCCTTATCAATGACGAAGCGGGCCTTGGGCTGGTCGGCCTGGGCATACCAGTCCACATCCACCACCCCGGGTGTCTGCTGGAAGATGCGGCGCACCTCATTCGCGAGGCGCCGTCGGGCGGCTTCATCAGGTCCGTACACCTCCGCGACGAGGGTCTGGAGCACCGGTGGTCCTGGCGGCACCTCGGCCAGGGCGACCCGGGCGTCGAAACGTTCCGCGACCGCGGCGACGCGGGGCCGGATCCGCTTCACGAACTCGTGGCTCTGGACGGAGCGGGCGTGCTTGGGGAGGAGGTTGACCTGGATGTCCGCCACGTGGGCTCCGGACCGGAGGAAGTAGTGGCGGACGAGTCCGTTGAAATTAAACGGGGCGGCGACGCCGGCGTAGATCTGGTAGTCGGTGACCTCGGGCTCGTCGCGCAGCGAGGCCGCGATCTCGCGCGCCGCACGGGTGGTCCGTTCCAGCGAAGTGCCCTCCGGCATGTTCAGGATCACCTGGAATTCACTCTTGTTGTCGAAGGGCAGCATCTTGGCCTTGACCCAGCCCAGGGGCACGGTCGCGAACGCGGCCAGGAGCAGCAGGGTGATGCCGGCCAGGAATCCCCAGCGCCACGCGGCGTGCGACAGCAGCGGCGCCATGACCCGCCGGTAGGACCGCGTGAGCAGATCCTCGTGGGCGTCAGAAGCCGTGCCGTGGTGTCCCGTGTCGGCGCGCAGCAGCCGGATCGCGGCCCATGGCGTGACCACAAACGCGATGAGCAACGACCAGCCCATCGCCGCGGTGGCGCCAATGGGAATCGGACGCATGTACGGACCCATGAGCCCGCCCACGAAGGCCATGGGCAGGACGGCCGCAATCACCGCAAATGTCGCCAGGATGGTGGGGTTCCCCACCTCGCCCACCGCCTCCACCGCCACCACGGCGATGGGACGCCCCCGGTTCCCCGGGAACCGAAGGTGCCGGACGATGTTCTCCACGACGACGATCGCGTCGTCCACCAGGATGCCGATGCTGAAGATCAGCGCGAAGAGGGTGATCCGGTTCAGCGTGAATCCGAGGAGGTAGAACACCAGCAGGGTCAGCGACAGGGTCACGGGAATCGCCACGGCCACCACCAGCGATTCGCGCCAGCCCAGGACGATGCCGATGAGCAGGGAGACGCCGACCACGGCGATCGCCATGTGCAGGAGCAGTTCGTTGGACTTTTCGGCCGCCGTGGCGGCGTAGTCGCGGGTCACCGTGACGGTGACATCCGCAGGGATCACGGTACCGTGAAGCGGCTCGATCCGGCGCAGGACATCGCGGACGACCGAAATGGCATTGGCCCCCGGTCGCTTGGCGACCGTGAGTGTCACGGCGGGCTCTTCACCGCCGGCCCCGGCCCCGGCCCCGGCCCCGGCCCCGGCCCCCCGGCCGAACAGGACATACTGGGTCACCTCGTCCGCCCCATCCTCAATGGTGGCCACCTCGCGGAGGGACACCGGTCGCCCGTCGCTGACCCCGACCACCACCGCACCCACCTCGGCGGCCGAGCGCAGGAAGGCGCCCGTCTCCACCACCACCTCGCGGTCATCCGTGGTAAGCCAACCCGAGCGGAACTGGCGGTTGGCCTGTTGCAGCATGGGCACCAGCGCGGCGGGCGTGAGATTCCGGGAGGCCAGGGCGACGGGATCGAGGAGGACGCGCACCGCCCGGCGGACCCCGCCGATCACCTGCGTTTCGGCAACGTCGGGCACCTGCTTGACCGCATCGTCCACCTGCTGGACCAGGCGCCGGAGCATCAGATGGTCGTGGCGCGCGCTGTGGAAGGTGAGGGTCAGGATTGGAACATCGTCAATGGATCGGGGCTTGATCAGCGGCGGGGAGACCCCGTGGGGGATGCGGTCAAAATTGCTCCGGAGCTTTTCACTGACTGCCACGAGGCTGAGGGTCGGATCCGAGCCCACTCGAAACCGCACGACGACCAGGGACTCGCCCTCGCGGGAGGTGGAGTAGAGGTATTCGACCCCGGGGATCTCCCAAAGCAGCTTCTCCATCGGCCGGGTCGCCCGCTCGGCAACTTCGCGCGCCGAGAACCCGGGCATCGCCACAAGCACGTCAATCATCGGCACCTTGATCTGCGGCTCCTCCTCACGTGGCAGCAGCAGCACCGCGGCGATGCCCAGCAACAGTGACGCCACGATGGCCAGCGGCGTGAGCTTCGAATTCACGAACACACCGGCGATCCGGCCGGCAAGGCCGTGATGGGGACTGGGGGCTTCCGGCTTCATGACCGGCGGCTGCGGGGAGATGGAAGGCCCGGAGGGAAAGGTCGCCATTCCTCGCGGTGCTTCATGGCGTGCGGACCTCCTGGCCATCCCGAAGCTGCGCGGGCGGGTTCAGCACCACCACTTCACCGAGGTCGGCCCCTGCGGCCAACTCCACCATCGTTGCGCCCTCGCGGCCCGTGCGGACCAACCGCAGCCGGGCGTGTCCGGCGTCCACCACGTAGACATATTCCATCTGGCCCCGCCGCACGACGGCCTCGTGAGGGACGTGGGCTCCCGAAGCAGCGCCCGTCGGGACCAGGAGGCGCCCGAACCGGCCCGCGCGAAGGCCCGTTCCCCGGGGGAGATCAAGGCGGATCGCGTACGTGCGAGTTGTCGGATCGGCGACCGGCGCCATCTCACTGACCACCCCCTCGAGCGACTCCGGCGAATCCCCGATGCGTACGGGCAGCCGGGCACCCATGGCGATGTGGTCCAGCAACGCTTCCGGGACATCGGCCTCAAAGCGGAGGCTCGCCGGATCCTCCACTTCGAACAGGGGGCGTCCGGGGATGGCCAGGTCGCCCACCTCGGTGAGCTTTCGGGTCACGACCCCGTCAAACGGGGCGACCACCCGGGAGTAGCCCAGCATCGTCTCCGCCTCCAACTCCGCGGCGGCGGCGATGCGTTGCCGTGAGCGGGCGGTATCGCGTTCCGACGGCGTCGCCGCGCCGTCGCGCACCAGGCGCTCCACGCGCTCCAGGTCGCGATCCGCCTGTTCCCGGGCCGCCTGAGCCTGGTCCCGTCGGGCACTCCATTCGCGGGCATCCAGCGTTGCGAGGGTGTCCCCGGCCCGCACCGGCTGCCCGGGGACGGCATGGACGACCTCGATGCGTCCGGCCACCTTGGCCTCCACGAGCGCTCGAAGGCGGGAACGTACGGTGCCCACCACCTCCTCGCGCACCGGATCCACCCCGGCGGTGACGGAAGCGACGGTGACGGGGATGGCGGGCGCCGACACCGCGGAATTCGCGGCCTCGGGCGGCGTTGCGCGGTGGCAGCCGGCGGCGCCGAGCAGCACGATCAAGCCGGGAGCAATCAGGGGGCGCAGCATGTCACGTCCGGGAGGTTGAAGCGCAGACAACCTGTCAGGCCGGGAGAACTATTGGGAGGCCTTTCCTCGATTCGGGGGGGGGCGCGACTGCAGCCGGGAGCTACTGCACGGCCAGCGTTCTGCGCTTGTCGCCGGCATGCGCTTGGGGGATACCTCTCCCATGGGATCCCCCTCGCCCCGACGCCTTCGCGGCGCGTTCACACTGATCGAGTTGCTGGTGGTGATCGCCATCATCGCCATCCTCGCGGGCATGCTCCTGCCGGCTCTCGCGAGGGCAAAGGCCAAGGCGCTGACGATCCGGTGCAACAGCAACCATCGCCAGATCGGCATCGGGCTGCACATGTACGCCGACGACAACCGCGATTCCTTCCCGGTGTACGAAGATTGGGGGACCATGGGTGGCAAGACGGGGGTGATGACCCTGCACGGGGGGCGGGTGTCGGTGACCAACCGGCCGATGAACAAGTACGTCCCCGCATTCGAGGCGTGGAAGTGTCCGGCCGACAAGGGGGATTCCCTTTGGCAGAACGACATGCGCGGGGCCCGCGTGAAGACCTGCTATGACGCATGGGGCAACAGCTACCTGACCGTCTGGGCGGTCGAGACGCTGCGGGTCAAGCACGTCACCGGCGACTCCCGGGCGCCCCGGGGCTCGCCGCAGGGCACCCCGATCAAGACCAGCGAAATCGCCATCAGCGCTGCCAACAAGCTCATCCAGGGAGACTGGCCTTGGTGGGCGGACCGCAACAAAAACGACCCTTGGAGCCAGTGGCACAATTACCGCGGCCAATACAAATTCAACGTGCTGTTCGGCGACGGGCACACCGAGTTCTTCATGTTCCCCCGCGAGGCCTACCAGTGGAACTACACCGGCCCGCGACCGGATCCGGCCTTCACATGGTGGTGACCTTCCGTGCACCGCCACCCATTCCGCACCCATCACCGGCGAAACCATGCCTCGAACCGCTGCCGCCCCCACGACTGTACACGAGGAACGCCACAAGGATGGCAGCCTCTGGGCGCGCGGCCTCATGCGGGACGGCAGGCCGCACGGGTATTGGGAATGGTTCCGACGCAATGGTGTGAAGCTTCGATCGGGCCATTTCGACGGCGGTGAATCGGTGGGCGAGTGGGTCACCTACGACGCGAAGGGACAGCCCTACAAAGTGACCCAGATTCGCCCAAGACGGCCGTCCGGGGCGGGTTTGAAATCGTCCAGGCGCTGACGTCCTCTCCGCAGTTCAGCAGATGCGCGGCAGTTGCTCGCCGGATCCCGGATCAAGGACCCGGGAGGGACCCAGCGGACTTCGCAGCAACACCGGCACCCGTCCGGGCGCCGAAACGGTGCCGACCTTCACCGATCCGGCCGACACTGGATGGCGGCGCAGAACGTCGAGGGCCGCGTCACCTTGGGATGCCGGCACCACGGCTGCGAACCGCCCCTCGCAGGCGACCTGGAGAGGATCCAGGCCCAGTAACTCGCAGGCGGCGCGAACATCCCCGCGCACCGGGATGCTGGACTCCTCCAGCGAGAGGGTGACCCCGGCGTCGGTGGCGATTTCGTGAAGGGCCGCCGCCGCGCCGCCCCGGGTCAGGTCCCGCAGGCAGTGCACGGAGATGCCGGCATCCACGAGCGCCAGTGCGGGTCCGACCAGGGACGCACAATCGCTCTCAATGGTGCTCTCGAATTGCAGCCCCTCGCGGGTGGCGAGGATGGCCACCCCATGGCGGCCAAGGTCACCGCTGAGGATCACGACGTCCCCCGGGCGCACCGCGGAGGGGCCGATGGCCAGTCCGTGCCGGATCCATCCAATCCCCGCGGTCGTCACGAAGACACCGTGTCCTCGTCCCCTTTCGACCACTTTGGTGTCTCCCGTGACGACCGGGACCCCGGCCGCGGCCGCGGCATCTCGCATGGACCTCACCAGGCGCTGGAGCGTCTCCAGGGCGAGCCCCTCCTCAAGGATGAACGCGACGCTGAGCGCTGCCGGATGCGCGCCACTCATGGCGAGATCATTCAGGGTGCCGATCACGGCAAGACTCCCCAGATCACCGCCGGGAAAAAACAGCGGATGCACCACATGGGCGTCGGTGGTGAATGCCAGACGGGGTCCGCCGGCGTCGACCACCGCGGCATCGTGCCGCTGATCGAGGGCCGGGTTCGCAAAGGCGGGGAGCATCAGACGCGCGACCAGCTCGCGGGTCAGGCGCCCTCCCCCCCCGTGGCCCAGCAGGATCCGGGGTGGGTCCGGCATGGGCGGCGGACAGGACAGGCCGGCCGCCTCAGTCGGGTTCATGCCACGCCCTCCCGGTAGCGAAAATACGCCGCGCAGGCGCCCTCTGTGGACACCATTGTGGCGCCGAGGGGACGATCGGGAGTGCAACGGGTTCCAAAATGGGGGCATTCCGTGGGGCGAATCCGTCCGAGCAACACGTCGCCACTGCGGCAGTCGCCTGTCTCCGGGTCTGTGCCCGCGGGGATTTCGAATCGGTGGGTGGCATCGAACCGGGCGTACGCCTCCCGGAGGCCGAGGCCGCTGTGCGGGAGCACGCCGATTCCGCGCCACGAGCGTGGGACGGGAATGAAGACCTCTTTGATCAGATCCACGGCGGAAGGATTGCCATCCGGCCGGACGACGCGCCGGTAGGCGTTCTCGACCTCGGCGCGCCCGGCCTCCAGTTGTCGGACGCACCGGAGAACGCCGTCAAGGATGTCGAGCGGCTCGAACCCGGTCACCACGATGGGAACCCGGTGCGTGGCTGCGATGGGTTCGTAGGCGCGGTGTCCCATGACCGCGCATACGTGCCCCGCAGCGAGAAACGCCTGGATCCGGCAGTCGGGTGCGGCGAGCAGGCTCTCCAACGCCGGGGGCACGAGGACATGGGCAAGCAGGAGGGAGAAGTTCCGCAGATCCAGCGCGGCGGCCTGGCGCACCGCCAGCGCGGTGGCCGGTGCGGTGGTTTCGAAACCGACAGCGAAGAACACCACCTCGCGGCCGGGATTCGCGGCCGCCAGACGGACGGCGTCCAGCGGTGAGTACACCACCCGGACGTCTGCTCCGGCGGCTCTTGCCGCGAGCAGATTCATCCGGGAGCCGGGGACGCGGAGCATGTCGCCGAAGGAGCAGAAGAGGACCCCGGGCACGCTGGCGATTGCGAGGGCGTGGTCCATGGCCTCGGCGGGCGTGACGCAGACGGGGCAGCCCGGTCCGTGGAGCAGGGTGAGGGTGTCGGGAAGGAGCCGGTCCAATCCGAATCGGAGGATGGCATGAGTCTGCCCACCGCACACCTCCATCAGGGTCCACGGGCGGGTGACGGTCCGCCGAAGGGCCGCCGTCACGCGCCGCACCAGTTCGGCATCGCGGAACTCGTCCAGATGTTTCATGGTCCGCCACCGTCCTCGCCAACGACGGCCTCCTCCATCTCCTGGAAGTGCTCAAGCACCGCCCGGGCCTCCTCCTCGTCCACGATGCTGATGGCCATGCCGGCATGGACGAGCACGTAATCCCCGACGGCGGCCCCGGGCACGCAGGCCAGGCTGACCACCTTGATCACGCCGCAGAAATCCACGCGCGCCTCGCGCCAAAGCGGGTCGGTCCCCGACACGCTTACGATCTGTCCTGGAAGAGCGAGGCACATGGTTCGTTGCTGTCGTTGGCAGTGGTTCCCGACGCGGCCATCAACTGACCGAGCGCCAGGCCCCCGTCATTGGGCGGCACCTGACGGTGCCAGACCGGACGAAGGCCCGCATGACGGAGCCGGCGGACGGCCAGGCGGGTCAGGAGCCGGTTCTGGAAGCATCCGCCGCTGAGGACCACCCGTTCAAGTCCAACCCGGACCGCAGCCGCCACCGCGGCGTCGGCAAGTGCCTCGTGCAGCCGGCGTGACTGGATCCGGGCTGGGACACCGCCTCGGTGGGCTTCGATCAGTTCCAAGACAAACGGACCCCAGTCGAGGACAAGTCGGGCCCGATTCCCGGCCGCCTCGCCTGGGGCGGCCGGGTTCGGAACCCAGGCCAGCCCCGGGCTGCGACCGGCATTGCGCGGGGCCGACTCGGCGGCGAATTCGAGTTCCATGGCGGCCTGCCCCTCGAAGCGCGAGCGTTGCCGGAGCCCGGTCAGGGAGGCCACGGCATCGAGCAGGCGACCGACGCTGGAGGTCCATGGGGACTGGACGCCGCGATTGAGCATCTGGCGGAGCGTGGCTTGTTCCGGACGCGTGAAGGCTTCCAGTGCCGGCAGGTCCCCCAGGGTCCACAGGCGATCCCCGAGCAACGCATGAAGGAGGCCAAGGGCGGCGCGGCGCGGCTCACGGATGGCGGCCTCGCCTCCGGGCAGCCGAAAGGGCCGCAGCGTGCCGATCCTCTCGAATCCCAGACCGACCTCCCGGACGATCAGGAACTCGCCGCCCCACAGCGTGCCGTCGCGTCCGTCGCCCGAACCGTCCCAGATCACGCCAAAGGCGGGCGGCCCCATGCGGTTGTCGGCCAGGCAGGACAGCAGGTGGGCGTGGTGATGTTGGACGGCGATCGTCGGACCTCCGGATGCTCTGGCGGCGCGTGTGGACGCATATTCCGGATGGGCATCGGTGACCGCAACGGATGCCGTCGCGCCCTGCAGTTGCTGCAGGTCCTCGATCATCTGGTGATGCGCCTCCAGCGACGCGGCAGTCTCGAGGTCTCCAATGTGCTGACTCAGGAACGCCCGGCCGTTGACCGCGAGAGCCACGGTGTTTTTCAGGTGGCCCCCGACTGCGAGGAGCGTCGCGGCGGTGCGGCGGCCCTCCGGAGCGTCCGGTGGTGGAAGTGGGATCGGTCGCGGCACGAAACCGCGGGCCCGGCGCAGGACGAGGGCGCGTCCCGCGACGACGGTGACCACCGAATCATCGAGCGCCCGAATCATCGGACGGTCATGCACCAGGAACTGGTCCGCCATGCCGGCGAGCCGGTCGAGGGCTTGGTGTTCGTCGCCGCAGATGGGTTCGTCATGGCGGTTGCCGCTGGTGGCCACCACCGGCCCCCCGACCTCCCGGAGCAGCAGGTGATGCAGCGCGGTGCAGGGCAGCAGCACTCCAAGGAGCGGGTTCCCCGGTGCGACCCCTTCGAGCCCCGGAGTGTCCGCGTGTCTCCGGAGCAGGACGATGGGCGCCTCCGGGCCGGACAACAGGCGCGCCTCCAGCGGCCGGATCCGGCACCAACTGCGTACGGCCTTGAGATCCGCGAGCATGACGGCGAACGGCTTCTCCTCCCGCTGCTTGCGTTCGCGGAGCCGCGCAACGGCCTCCGGTTGGTCGGCGGTGACCAATAACTGGAATCCGCCAAGTCCCTTCACCGCAACGATCCGTCCACGACGCAAGGCTGCCGCCGCCTCCCGCAACGCGTCATCGCCGGTGGACAGCACCGCTCCTTCCGGCGACCAGAGCGCCAGCCGGGGCCCGCAATCCGGGCATGCGTTGGGTTGGGCGTGGAACCGGCGGTCTGCGGGATCGAAGAACTCCGAACGGCACGGCGCACACATCGCGAAGCACTTCATGGACGTGCGCTCCCGGTCGTAGGGCATGCGCTCGATGATGGTGAAGCGCGGGCCGCACCGGGTGCAGTTGGTGAACGGATGACGGTACCGGCGGTTTGCGGGATCGAGTACTTCCCTTACGCAGTCGGCACAGACGGCAAGGTCCACTGGAACCGAAGTGTCGGGCGACCCGGAGACTTCGCTCTCCAGGATCTCGAATCCGCGCAGGCCGGATGCGGCGGTCCGGCGCACCTCGATGTCCTCGATCCAACTCCCCGGGGGTGCTTCCGGACGCAGCCGCGACTGGAAGGTGCCGAGCGGTTCGGTCCCACCTTCAACGACGATCCGGACCCCCCGGGGCGTGTTCCTCACCCATCCCGAAAGGCCCATCCCGACGCCCAACTGGTGAACGAACGGGCGGAACCCGACCCCCTGAACCATCCCACGGATCTCGAATTCCATCCGTTCCGCGTGCGGCGACGGCGGGACGGAATTCATCCGGCTTGGGGCCGCAGGGGCGACGCCTTGTGTCTCCGGCGTGCCTCGAGATGGTCGCACCAGTCAGCGAGACCCTCGCCGGTCCGTGCGGAGACCTCGAAGATCCGAGCGTGGTGGCTGATCTGCCGGAGATTCGCGAGCGCCGTTTCGCGATCGAATCCGGTGGCGTTGGCCAGGTCGCACTTGGTCACCAGGGCGACGTCGGCCGAGTGAAACAACGGGGGGTACTTGAGCGGCTTGTCCTCGCCCTCGGTGACCGACAGCAGCACCGCCCGCAAATCCTCGCCCAGGTCGTAGGAGGCCGGGCAGACGAGGTTGCCGACGTTCTCAATCAGAAGCAGGTCGAGCGCATCGAGGTCGAGCGCGGCGACGGCGCGGGCCACCATGTCGGCCTCCAGATGGCACAAGGTGCCGGTCGTGATCTGGACCACCGGCACGCCGGCCGCCCGCAGGCGCGCCGCGTCCCGGTCGGTGGCCAGATCGCCAACCACGACGCCGGTGCGGAGACGTCCGGAAAGTCGGTGAGCGGTCTCCTCGAGCAGCAGCGTCTTTCCGGAGCCGGGAGCCGACAGGACGTTCACCACCAAGAGCTGCTTTGCAGCGAAGAAACCCCGGTTTCGCTCGGCCATGCGCTCATTTCGTTCCAAGAGATGGCGTTGCACCGAGAGGATCCTGGCACCTTCCGGGGAATCCTCTCCGGGACCGCCGTGCCCGGATTCCGCGCTGCCGGAGGGTCCTGCCGGGGGATGAGGGTGGGAGTGGGAACGGGGGTGGGCATGATCGGAAGGCAACGTCGCCTCGCGACTCGCCGCATTTTCCAGTCCGCATCCACATTCCTCGCACATATCGGAGCCTCACGATATTTCCACCGAAGCCAGCTCAAGCTCAAGCCCCTGGCAGAGCGTTGTCGGTGGACGGCGACAACCGGGGCAGCGTTCCCCACCATCGCCCGCTGGAAACGCGGTCCGGCACGGCGCACACCAGCCCACAGCCGGGACCGGTTCGATCTCCAGGCGGGCTTGGTCTGCCGCGGATCCCGGCGCGAGGGCGGCAAAGGCAAACTCCAGGGCCTCCGGCACCACTCCGCTCAACGCACCGACGCGGAGGCGCAACCGGTGGATTCGCGACCCGCCGGCCCGCACCGCCTCGGCCGTCGCCATCTCCAGAGCCTCCGCCATGATGCCCGCTTCGTGCATGACCTCAGGAAACCCCGGCGTCCGGGAGGAATCGCATCGCCAGGCGGCGGCACCGGGCAATGGACACGACGATCCGGGTCGCCTCGGCGATCCCCTGCGTGCAGCGCGGCGAAGGTGCCGAACCCGCTTCGAAAGCCTCGGCGGTGATGGTGAGCAGCCACGCGGCGGGTCGCCGCCCGTAAACCCGCGCCGCAACCGCAAGGACCGCGGACGGGTCCAGATGGTGCCCGAACAACGGCTGTCGCATGGGCCGCCCGGTCACGCGCAGGGATCGCAACTGCGTCACCCGGGGCGGGTCCCGGTCGGTGAGCGTCCCGGCATCCATGAAAATCACGATGCCCGCGGTGGCAATGTCGGCGCTCAGTTCCGGGACCAACTGGTGACGCGTCTCGACCCGCGTTCCGGGCAATCCCAGAGACGCCACAGCCCCGGCCGCGATCGGGCCGGCGGCGTCATCGCCCCGCAGGGTGTTGCCGTAACCAATCACCAGCAGCCAGGAGTTCACGGCCGCCGGATGTCGTCGAGGACGCTCCCGTCGGCTCCGATCAGCACCACGTGCAGCGGCATCCTGCCCGCGGCGTGTGTGGAACAGCTGAGGCACGGGTCGAAACACCGGATGCCGTGCTCAATGCGGTTCAGCGTCTCTTCGGGGATTTTCTGTCCCCGGACGTAATGACGGGCGATTTGCGCGACCGTCCGGTTCATTGCCAGGTTGTTCTGTCCGGTGGCGATGATGAGGTTGACCTTCCGGACCAGCCCGTTCCGGTCCACCTCGTAGTCGTGAAACAGGGTTCCGCGCGGCGCCTCGCTGACACCGACGCCGTGCAGGCGGTTGATGCCGGCGTCGGCACGCAGGTCCTCCGACTGCAATGCCGGATCCTCCAGGAGCATCTCGATCCGTTCGAGGCAGGCCAGGATCTCGATGAGCCGCGCAAAATGGTAATGGAAGCACGACGTCACCGCGCCCTGCCCGAGCTGGCGGAATTCGAGCCATTCCGCCTGGGCCCGCGGCGATCCCATCGTGGTGCAGATGTTGAGGCGGGCCAGCGGCCCCACGCGGTACATGCCGTCGGGGAATCCCAGCGGCCGGTAGTACGGCGACTTGAGGTACGACGAGGACTGCACCGCCTCGCCGATGAACTGCCGGTAGTCCGCCGGGGGAATGCCGTCGGCAACGAGGTTCCCCGAGCTGTCGGAGAAGCGCAGGGTTCCCTCGTGGTGCTCCCATTCGCCACCCGGTCCCGCCAGGCCGAGGAAGAGCGAGGGAAAGTTGCCAAACGCCCCGATTTCCTCCCGCAATCCATCAAACAGCCCCTTGAACAACGCGGTGACTCGCGCGGTGGTTTCAAAGGCCTCGGGTAGCCGGCGGCGGATGGCATCGCGCCCCTCGAGGCCCAGGCCGGAGCGCACGCCCCCCGGAACGGCCCAGGCGGGATGGATCTTCCGCCCCCCCAGATGCTCGATGATTTCCTGTCCGAACTGCCTCAGCCGGATGCCGGCGCGGACGAGATCCTCATGCTCCCCGAGCAACCCGAACACGTTCCGGCGCGCTGGCGGGGTTTCCCAACCCAGCAGAAAATCGGGAGCACTCAGGTGGAAGAAGCTGAGCGCGTGCGACTGGACGATCTGGCCGAGGTTCATCAGGCGCCGGAGCTTCACGGCGGGGGGCGGCACCTCGACCGCAAGGATCTGGTCACCCGCCCGGGCCGATGCGAGCAGATGGCTTACCGGGCAGATGCCGCAGGTGCGTGCGGTCAGGGACGGCATTTCTCCGAGCGTGCGGCCCTCGCAGAACCGCTCGAATCCCCGGAACTCCACGACGTGAAATTGCGCATCGTGCACCCGGCCCTCGTCGTCGAGGTAGATGCTGATCTTCGCATGCCCCTCAATGCGGGTGACCGGGTCAATGACGATGCGCTGGGCCATGGTCGGGTTTGCCGGCGGATCAGCCGAACTTCAACTGCGGCTCCGCCAGCGGGGGTCCCCCGTCCAGGAGGTGCTCCAGCAGGGCCCGGATGTGCGGGGCCGGTGGCGGACAGCCCGGGAGGAAGTGATCCACCCGGATCACCTCGTGCACCGGCACCGCCCGGTCCAGCAACGTTGGCAGCAGGCCGGGGGCGTCCGGGAGTCCGGCATGGACATCCGCCAGCTCCACAAAGGCGCGGCTCAGGATCACTTCCGGCCCCCCCAGCGGATTGCGCATGCCGGTGACGTTGGTGGTGACCGCGCAATCGCCGAGGGAGACCACGAGGCGGGTCTTGCGGCGGATCTGGCGGGCGAGCGTCACATGCTCCTCGTTGCAGATCGCCCCCTCGACCAGCACGACGTCCACGGACTCCGGGTACTCCTTCGAATCCACCAGCGGCCCGTACACGAACGCCACGCGTCCGGCCAGGGTGATGAGGAATTCGTCCAGATCGAGAAACGACATGTGGCAGCCCGAGCAGCCGCCAAACCACACGGTGGCCAGTTTCAGGCGCTCCATGGTCCCCCTTTCCGTGTCTGCGCCAGGGATTCGAGTCGGACGCGGTCCCGCTCCATTTCACCGGTGGTGACGCCCCGCTCAAACAGCGCGCCGGTCGGGCAGGCCTGGACACATTTGCCGCAGCCGGTGCAGGTGTCGGATTCACCCCAGGGCTGATTGAGGTCGGTGATGATCTGCGAGGCGGCACCGCGTCCCGACACGTTTTTGGTGCCCGCCCCCTCCAGCTCCCAGCAGGTGCGCACGCACCGGGTGCACAGAATGCAGCGGTTGTGGTCCATGCCGAATCGTGGATGGGTGAGGTCCACCTCCCACCGGGGGAACTGGTACTCGAAGCGGACATGATCCATCCCGTGCTGCCACGCCAGGGTTTGGAGCTCGCAGTGCCCGTTGGCGACGCAGACGGCGCAGACGTGGTTGCGCTCGGCAAAGAGCAGTTCAAGAAGCATCCGGCGGTACTCCCGAAGGCGTGCGGTTGCGGTGCGCACCCGCATCCCCTCCGCCACCTGCGTGGCGCAGGCCGGCAGGAGCCTGGACTCCCCCTCGATCTCCACGAGACACAGTCGGCAGGCCCCGACGTCGTCCACGCCGTCGAGATGACAGAGGGTGGGGATCGTGATGCCCGCGTCGCGCGCCGCATGGAGCAGGCTGGATCCCTCGGCGGCGCTGGTGGGCGTGCCGTCAATGGTCAGGGTGCGGGCGGCCATGGCAGGGAGGATTACGGTGCCCCCGGGGCCGGGTGGCGGGGATTGGCGGTGTCCGGATCCGGGCGGAGACGTTCCTCGTACTCCCGGCGGAAATGACGGAGGGTGCTCAGGACCGGGTTGGGAGCCGTCTGACCCAGTCCGCAAAGGCTGGTGTGCCGGACCAGATCGCAGAGCGCCTCGAGCTGGGTGAGATCCCCCGCCGTGGCCCTGCTTTCCAGAATTCGGGTCAGCAGCCGGTGCATTTGCACGGTACCAGCACGGCACGGGATGCATTTGCCACAGGATTCGTCGCGGCAGAAATCCATGAAGTACCGGGCCACGTCCACCATGTCGGTGGAGGCGTCCATCACGATCATTCCGCCCGATCCCATGATGGAACCCAGCGCCGCCAGGGATTCGTAATCCACCGGCGTGTCGAGGAGGCCGGCGGGAATGCAGCCTCCGGAAGGACCTCCGGTCTGGACCGCCTTGATGGTCGCGCCACCCGGGGCGCCGCCGCCCATGGACTGGACGATTTCGCGGAGCGACGTGCCCATCGGCACCTCGATCAGGCCGGTGTTGGTGATGCGCCCGGCCAGCGCGAACACCTTGGTTCCCTTGCTGCGGTCGGTGCCGATTCCGGCGAACCAGTCCGCACCGTGGCGGAGGATCGGAGGCACATTGGCGAAGGTCTCGACGTTGTTGATCAGCGTGGGGCATTCCCATAGGCCACTCTCGGCGGGAAAGGGGGGCCGGGGCCTCGGCGTGCCCCGGCGCCCCTCGACCGACGCCATCAGCGCGGTCTCCTCGCCGCAGACGAACGCGCCGGCGCCGATGCGCAGCTCGACGTTGAAATGAAACGGTGACTCGAAGATGCCGCTGCCGACGAGGCCCCGCTGACGCGCCTGGCGGATGGCTTCCTGGAGGCGGCGGATGGCGATGGGATACTCGGCACGTACGTAGATGTATCCCTGGTCCGCGCCCACCGCGTATGCGGCGATGGCCATTCCCTCCAGAATCCGGTGCGGGTCGCTCTCCAGCACGCTGCGATCCATGAAGGCCCCCGGATCCCCTTCGTCTGCATTGCAAATCACAAACTTCCGCGGGCCGGGTGACCGGGCCACGGTGGACCATTTGAGACCCGTCGGGTACCCGGCGCCGCCGCGACCGCGAAGACCGCTCCGCTGGATGGTTTCCACCACCTCGGACGGCGTGCGCTCCAGCAGTGCGGTGTGCAGCCCCAGATAGGCGCCCGCGGCGATCGCGGACTCGATTCGTCCGGGATCCACCTGTCCGCTGTCCGAAAGGACGACCGATACCTGGCGGGTGAAGAACGGGTGACCGGGATCGCCGATCCGGACGCCGGGGTCCTTTCCGGGACCGTCCGTAACCACCGCCAGGACCGCCGCCGCCTGGTCGGGTTCAACCTTCTCAAACAGTGTGTTGTCGGGATCCGCCCGGACCAGAGGCCCCTGGCAGCAGAGGCGCAGGCAGCCGACCGGCCGGACCTCCACCTGATCCTCAAGCCCCGCAGTTCGCACGGCCTCCGTCAGCGCCACCCGGGTGGCGTCCGCATCAAGCGACAGGCAACCGGCGGCGGCGCAGCAACGGAGGGTCCACCGCTTTCGTGACGTCTGTTCGCGCCCGGCGATCGCTTCAAGTTCAGCCAGATCCATGGGACCTCCATTGCCGGATCCGATCCGCAGCCAGCTCCGGAGTCTGTCGGACGGACACCGTTCCGTCATAAACCACCGCGGGCGCCACTCCGCACGCACCGATGCAGCGGGCGGAGAGCAGGGAAACCCGCTTGTCGGGCGTCGTCTGTCCCGACGGGACACCGGCCGCCGCCTCGACCGCCCTCAGGATTTCCCTCGCACCCTTGACGTAGCAGGCCGTGCCGAGGCAGACGACGCAGGTGTGTTCTCCCTGGGGCTTGAGGGTAAAGAAGTGGTAGAAGGTGGCGACCCCATACACCCGTCCGGGCGGCAGCTTCAGCGCGTGTGCCACATACAGCAGCAGATCCTCCTCAAGGTATCCGAACAACTCCTGGGCCCGATGAAGGATCTCGATCAGGGCATCCGGACGGTGTTGATGGCGCTTGAGGTGCGTGTCCAGGATCCGGAACCGCTTGTCCCCGCTGGCGTGCTCAAGGGCCGCCTGCAGGCGGCGGCCCCGGGGCGGATGGGTCGTTGTGATCATCGCTTCCGGTATTCACGGGCCCGTTGTCAAACCCGGTGCCCTGCCGTCCCGCTGCGATTCGATGCCCCGGAGACCTCGGGGAAATCTGCAGCCGGACGACGGGACACCATCCGGCGCGGACGCCGTCCGGGTCCATCCATGGCTTGTCGAAGACTGGACCGAAATTGTCCGCCCGGGCGAGAATTCTTTGACCGCGACGACCGGGAACTGCGGTCACCGGACTGGCGGCAGTGTCAGTACACACCCTCGACGATGGTCTTTTCCATCGCGCCGAAGGGCCGGACGTCACCGACGCCGTCCCAGGCGTACGGGGGTCGCGGCGGCCGTCGGATCGCCTCGTCGCGTTCGAGGAAACGCGGCATGAAGAATTCACGGGTCAGGGTGGTGAGCTCGACCCGCCCGAACTCGCCATAGTTCACGAGTTCGTTCGTGGCATCGGGTCGGACCACACGCAGCACGGCCCGTGGTTGAGGGGCATAGTAGGTGACGCTGAACTGGTCCTCGGGCAGCAACGGCACACTGGCCGCGAGTCCCATGAGGGTGTTCCCATAGGTCGGGTAGAAGCCGATCCGCCCCTCGAGCAGTTCCTCCACGAGAAAGCGCACCTCCTGGGGCTTCATGGACGTGCCGCCGCAGAACACGCCGCGGATCCCCGCATCCCACAGGTTGACCTTCTCCGCCAGCGCCTCAAGGAGCTTGGGCGTGGTGAAGAGGCCCGTGACCTTGCGGTGCTTGAGGATGGTCACCGCCTGGTCCACCACATGCGCCATGTACTGCTTCGCCACGTCGAACTGACGGTTCGCCAGGAGTTTCTTCACGAAGCGCGGATCCAGATCAATGAAGTAGCAGGAACTGCCCCGGACATTGGCCAGATGCTCGATCGCCAGACGCAGGCGGCGGGGCCCGGTGGGCCCCATCATCAGCCATGCACCGCCGCGTGGAAAATGAGCATCGGCAATTTTGTCACTGAACTCCGAGTAGTCCACCTTGTAATCGTTCCAGCCGATGCGCTGCTTGGGCATGCCGGTCGTGCCACCCGTCTCGAAAATGTTGTACGGCTGCCCCTGGTACGCCGCCGGCACCCAGACTTCCGGCTGGAGGTCCCGGAGAAATTCGTCCTGGAAGTGCGGGAATTTCTGCAGGTCCTCGACGCTCCGGATTTCCTGTCGCGGGTCGAAGTGCCGGGCCGCCCAGTCGAGCCAGAAGGGGCACCCGGTCGCCGGACTGAAATGCCAGGAGACGATTTCGATCAGATGGCGGTTGAGGGCTTCCCGGGCGGTGGCGACTTCGGCCTCGGGCACGGTGGGTATGGGCATGGGGGATAGGAATTGAAAGCGTTCCCGGGGGCGACTCCCGCGGGAAATCCAGGGGATGCAGGCGGTCTACTTGGTCCCCACCTCGTTCTCCTTGGGGGCGTCGGTGCCGACCGGCCTTGCGTCGGCGCCGACGGCGTAAAGGTGGGTCTGGCTCATGATGTAAAGGGTGTTGTTGGCCACAATGGGCGTGCCGTAGATCGGTGCGCCGAGGTTGGTCTCGCTGATCAGCGTCGCCTTGTCGCCGGCCTTCGAGGCCAGAACCACAAAATCCCCGTCCTCATCCCCGACATACACCTTGCCGTCGGCCACAAATGTCGAACCCCACATGTGCGCCTTCATGTCGTAGATCCAGTGGAGCTTCCCGGTCCTGACATCCAGGCAATGGACGTACCCCGAGAAATCGCCGATGAACAACAGACCGTTTCCGGGATCAACGCTGACCGTGGAAATGGAGCGCTTGATGCCCTTGTAGTCCCAGACGATGCCGCCTTCGGTGATGTCGCCGGTTTTGCCGGAGGGATCCACGCAAACCAGACGTCCCACGCCCTCGCCGTGCTCCGGGTCCTGGCCAATGGCCACATAGACGCGTCCGTCATAAAACACCGGCGTGGAATTGATCTCGCTGGGGCCGTCCGCCGCCGGGTATTTGATCGGCCGTCCATTGCGGGTCTTGTATTCGGGAGGCACGCAGTCCACCCACCAGATCTTCTTGATGTAGTCCACCTCGGAATCCTCGATCTGGTCCGGCTGGTTTGGGAACACCTTGACCATCGGCTGGCCGCTTCCCTTCTCCGGGGTCGTGCCAAATGCATAGAGGACACCGTCCCCTCCCCCGAAGTACACCTGCCAGCGCCCGTCCACCCTCCCCGCCGAGGGAGACGACCACTGACCGTGATAGATCCGGTGTCCGATCCCGGCGTTGTCCTCCCCCAGCAGTTCCCCGGTCTCCGGGTCGAGCGCAATGAAGCTGGGCGAGTTGGGCGATGGGATGTTCACATGCGTCCAATCCTGTCCGTTGGAGGTGCAGACGAAGAGCTTGCCATCCACGAGGATCACCGAGCAGTTCGACGCATTGTGGGGAAAGGCGCCGAGTTCTTCCATCATGTCATACCGCCAGATGATGTCGGCGTCCTTCGGCCCGGGTTCGACGGGCGGTTTGCCGGTGTCGAGGGTGACGTACAGGGCCTCGTCCTTGTACGGGCCGTCATTCCCGTTGGCCATGCCCTCTGTGTCGAGGCAGAGCACCTCGCAGCGGCTGGTGACGACCCAGAGCCGGTTGCCCACCACGAGCGGCGCGGAGAGCAGTCCGAGATTTTCCCAGTCATTGACCTTCCCCGACTTGAGTTTCGGCACCACCAGCTGCCAGAGGAAGTCGCCCGAATTCTCATCGAACGCGTACAGCACGCTGCGATCCCCGAGGTGCCGGCGGTCCCGGGGGGACTCATTGTTGGTGCCTACGAAGACCCTGCCGCCGGACACCACCGGATTGGCATAGCTTTGGGAGCCCAGCTTGGCGACCCACCGAACGTTCTTCGTGGTGTCCATGGCGATCTCCTCAGTGCCCGGCTTCATGCGGCCCGGATCGAACCGGTCGGGCAGACCCCGGGCCGGCGAATACATGTTGCGGCCCGGATCGTTGCCGCCCCACTGGGGCCAGTCGTCGGCGCGGGAGGCGAATCCGGAGGCCAGCAGCGGGAGGGTCAGGAGGGGGAGGATCTTCATCATGGGAACTCGTGGGGATGTGTCTCAGGGCCCGATGCGGTTCAATTGGGAGTCACGGAGATGTTGTCGAAGGCCACCCGCATTTCCTGGGGAGCGAAGCCAAAAAGGCCCGGGGATCCGTTGCGGTGAACCCGAGGCACGGCCACCTCGGCGGTCCAGGCCCCGGGCTCGGGGTCGCCGCGCTTCCAGGCCTTGCCGCGCACGACGCCGCTGCCGTCGGGATTCTCGTCCACACGGACCTTGAGCCGGTACCAGGTGTTCGGGGACCACCGGAAAGGCGTGGCGACCTTCAGACGCTCCTGATTGGAATTGACCTCCAGTTCCTGGGAGTTGCCCTTCAGGATCACCGCGTAGCGCTGGTTGATGAGCCCGCCTTCCGACATTTTGCGACGGTTGCCCTCGCTCAGGATGTCGGCCTCAATGGTGTAGTTGGAGGCGGTCGGGAACCCAAAGAAGATCTGGCCTCGTTGAAACAGTTTGTTCTCGATGGTTTTCACCAACGCCTTGCTGGCGGCCCCCGCAGCGTCGGTTTGGTTGCGAACCTCGAACCGGAACCGGGCCGAATTCCACGGGAGGGGGGGGTAGGCAAACGACGTCGGTGGCTCAATCGTGTTGGTGGTCGTGTTGGACAGCTCGAATTCCTCGAAGTCGAAAGTCACCGGTGGATAGGGAAGGATACGGCCCTTCATGAAACCTGAAACCTCGCGGCCATCCGGTGATGCCCAGGTCGCCTTGAACTGACCGGCGCTGCCCACCGGGGAGGTGTCCGCCACCAGCTGACCCGAGCTGTTGACCGTGGCATTCAACGTCGCGCGGACTAGGGCCGTCGGGGGAATGTAGGGCTCCCATCGGGCCGCGGAGGGATCCACAGACTCCCGGACGGTGAACCCGTTGGCGTCCAGCACCCGGATCCGGAACGACTGCGTCTGACCCGGACGCAGGAGCACTTCGTAGGGAATGATCTGAAGCTGCGCGGCGGGACCGGGAGCCGGCCATGGCGCGGGTTCCGGAGGGCCCGAAAGACCGGCTGAAGGCGTGGCGGGTCCCCATGCGTAGAGTTTGCGATCCGTCTGCAGGTACAGGCGCCCGTTGAAACCGACCGGCGAACCGTAGCACCGGCCTTCGAGCGCCACGCGACTCACCACCTCGGCGCCGTCGGCACCCGGCTTCAGCACCCACAGGTCCCCATGGGCTCCGGACTCCTCGCCTGCCGTCTCCGCACCCTCGGAGGCGATGTACATCGCAACGTAGAGGTGACCGTTGGCGTACAGGGGCGTGCTCTGACGCTGCTCAATGGCCAGCTTCTTTTTCCACAGGACGTCGCCTGTACGGGCATTGATTGCCGCGAGATCGCCCGTCCCGGTGACTTCGTACACGGTGTCACCGACGAGCACCGGCGAGCTGGCGAGGGATCCGATGTGGTTGCGCCACACCTCAAGTTGCTCCGCACTGAACTCGACCGGCGAAAGGGCGTTTGTGGGGCGGACTTCCGAGGGTGCCGGGATGCGAAACGCCGCCATCCGCCCGATCTCCGAGGAGTCGAGGTTCTCCGACTCATGCACCGCAATGAGGGTGTCGCCAAAGCGGATCAGCGAGGCATTGATTCCCCCCTTGGCCCCGGCTTTGGCGAAGGGAAACCGCCAGATCGGCTCGCCGGTTCGGGCGTTCAGCGCAAGGATCGTGCTGTCCCCGCCCGCGCTGTACAGCACCCGCCGACCGTTCCAGAAATCCAGGATGGGATGGGAGAAGGTGTTGTCCTGCGGACGCCCCCCCGGAGCCGAGCTCCACACCAGCTCGCCGGTCTTTGTGTCGAACGCGTAAAACCGGTCCCCGGCGGCCCCGTGGGCCCCCCAGGCGCTCATGATGCCGCGGGTGATGACCAGCTCGCGATCCACCACTGGAGATCCGGTGCGCGAGTTCGGGAACGTCAGGCGGCCGAACTCCTCCATCATCGAGTGCTTCCACAGCAATTCCCCCTCCGCAGTGAAGGCGGCGAAAATTCCCTGCGTAAACTGCACGTACACATTGCCGGTTTCGGGATCAATCGTCGGAGACGAGGTCGAATAGCGCAGGTAGATCGTGTCCGACAGAAAGTCGCTCTCCCGGTGCTCCCACAGCAGGCGCCCGGTGCCGGCATCGTAGCAGCGGAGGGTCTCTTGCAGGGACGCATCGTCGCCGAGATACCCGTTGATGTAGAGCCGGTCCCCGGCAATCACCGGTGTGCTTTGCCCTGGGAAGTCAGCGGTCCAAAGCGGCCTTAGTCCGTCGAGCTTCACCGGCAGATTGGTCTCGAGGGAGACCGAGGTCGCCAGAGGTCCGCGCCAGCTCAGCCATCCGCTCACGGCGGCACCCGCGGGACGGAGTCCCGCCGAAAGAATCAATAGGACGACAGCAAGACGCTTCATAAGCCGGCAAGATTCCAAGCTACCGGAGCACAATGGAAGCATCCACTCCCGCTGGCAACTGAAATGGTACGGGTGCGTACTAAATGGGATTTCGGGGGTCATCGTCCCGGTGATCGGATCCCTCGTTGGCACGGATCCACAGGGCGACGGCCTCGGCCCGGCGCGCGACTCCCAGCTTCTGGAAGATGGTCGCCAAGTAATTGCGGACCGTTCCAGCGCGCAGCCTGAGCGCCTCGGCGATTTCCTTGTTCGTCTTGCCATTCGCCACCAGGTCCATCACCCGCCGCTCCTGGGGGGAGATCCGTTCCAGCTGGCGTCGAAGCTGGATGGTGCCCCCGCCTGGATCCCGGACGGCGCTCAGGAAGCGGCGGGTGACTCGCGGATCCATCACCGAGCCGCCGCGGGCGATCGTCTCGATGGCATCGCCGATGTTGAGTCCGTCCACTTCCTTGAGCAGATAGCCGTCCGCTCCGGCGTCCATGGCGGCCAGAATCGTGCGCTCGTCCGCATAGGAGGTGAGGCACAGCACACTGGGCCGCGATCCCCGCTGTTTGAGTTCCCGGCAGACATCCACGCCGGACCGATCGGGCAGCCGCAGGTCCAACAGGACGACGTCGGGCTTCAGCCGGAGGGCTTGATCGAGGGCGCCGGATGCGGTCTCGGCTTCCCCGACGACCTGAAAGCGTGGATCCCGGCTCAGGACGGTGCGCAGGCCGATGCGGACAATCTCATGGTCATCCACAAGCAGGACCCGGATGCCGTCCGGGCGGGCCGGACGCGGGGCGGACAGGATTCGATTGGAAGCAGGCATCAGACCTCCCCGGGGGCATCGGGGTCCCCGAGCACCGGAAAAATGACCCGAACGGCGGTGCCGGTGCCGGGAACGGAGACAATCACACAGTCGCCGCCCAGTTCGTTGGCGCGCTCCTGAAGGTTATGCAGGCCGTGTCCCGGACGCCCAGGAATTCGTTGCGAATCAAAACCGGCGCCGTCGTCCGCGATCGTCAACCTCCAGTCCCGGCCATCGCGTGTCAGTGCAATGCCGATCTGGCGTGGGAAGGCGTGACGAATGCTGTTCGTCACCGCCTCGCGAACGATCTGGAGGAGGTCGAGGGCCTGTTGCGGGGGCACAAGGGTGGCGGCCTCGGGGGCCAGATCGAGGCTGACTTCTGCTTTGGTGTTGCGTCGGATTCGCCCCACCAGGGATCGCAGCACGGCGTCCACGCGCTGTGGCTCCGCTCCTGCCGGTTCCGCCTGCAGAATGAACTCGCGGAGCTCCGTCACCACCTCGTTCAGGCCGGACAGGATCCGCGTGATTTCGTCCCGGGCTTCCGACGGGTCGTCTTCGAGGATGGCCCGAACGCGCTGCAGGTCGAAGCCCATTGCGTAAATGCTCTGGATTGTCCCGTCATGAAGGTCCCGGCTGAGGCGTTCCCGCTCGCGGGTCACCGTCGCCAGCCGTTCATTCGCCGCGCGGAGCTGCAGGGCCGTGGACACCTGGTCCCGGCGGGTCCGGCTCTGAATCCACACCAGGCCGGTGAGGAATCCGGTCCCGGCGACCCCGAACAAGGCGGCTGCGCCCGCACGGGACTGGACCCGATCCCGGAAAGACGCCGCAGGCAGCCAAAAGGCGTACTCGAATTGCCTGCCGAGCCACCAACTTCGCGTCGTTTCGGTGATGGCCACCCGGCCCGGCACCTGCGCCTGTCTCCAGGAATCCGGAGGTCCCTGCCATGTGTTGTCGGAGCGCTGAACGCGCCAGCGCCGCTGCACTGCCGGCGACATGCCGCCCTCCAGCACCCGTGGATCCAGCATGGCCATCAGCATGCCGGCCAGATTTCCGGAATCCGGCAGGTGGGTTCCGTCCGCCGGCACGGGAAGCAGCATCCAGAGCATCCCCGGCTTCAATCCGGCGTCCAGAAACGCGCTGAGTCGCGGGGATCCCAGTGACCGCGCCTCCTCAAGCGTTGCGATCAGATCGCCCGGATCACCCTTGTGGATCTCAATCGTCCGGGCCATCCCACCCGGGTCATCTGCCACTGGATCACGGGTCGCGTACGAGACGAGGGGGATCGGCCGGCGGTCATCCAGATCGGCCGCCTCGGGAAGCATGGACTGCGGGCAGTAGGCCAGCGCGAGGACCTCGGGAAACGCATCGCGGACACGGGCGTCAAACCAGGCCTGCCACGCCCGTTCGTCGGGGGGGCCGCGGTGCACCAGCAGGTACTCGGCCAAGGACAATCGGGCGACCAGAGCATCCAGGCGCGCCTCCACCTGCTTGCAACACCCGTGGACCACCTGCTGCAACGTGCGAGCGGCCTGCTCTCGATCCAATCGGACCAGCGTGTGCACCAACAGCCCGGTCGCCACCAGTCCACCCAGGGCCACCAGCACGGGGCCGGGCCATCCCGCCGCGCCGAGTCGCCCCACCCGGTCGGAGGCCGCAGGAGGAAGGTTCATCAGGTGCTTGTCGGCAACCGTGAGGGAATCGGGCAAGCCCTGTCGATAGTGACATTTGTCACTACCAGGCTAGTGACATAAATCCGAGGCAACGACACTAGGCAACTCGCCACCGAACAAGAACCTTGCGTGAGGGTCGCGACGCTTCAAACCCAGAACTCAGAACCAACCGCGAACGGGGTGGATACTCCCAGACAGCCAAGCGGAAACGAGTCAACACCCTGAGCCCGGACCCGGCGAGCTTGCTCGCCGGGTCTAAGCCTTTCCCAGCGTGCTCCTTGGCGTTGGATCCCCGGCGGCATCAATGGATCAACGGAGCTGGCAGCGACCGGACCCGGGGATCACCCGTCCGATCGGCCAAGCAGCATGGCCGGCCCGTCGAATCGCGCCGAGGACGGCGTCGGCGGCGTCGGGCGCGACGGTGACCGTCATGCCGATGCCCATGTTGAACACCTGATACAGCTCCGCCTGGGGAACGCCGCTGCGGGCCTCCAGAAATCGGAAGAGGGCCGATCGTTCCCAGGAATCCTTGAGGATCTCCACATCGCAATGTCCCGGCAGCGTGCGTGGAATGTTGTCCACAAACCCGCCTCCGGTGATATGAGCCAGGGCCCGGATTCCCGGGGACGCACCGGCGCGGTTGAACCGGCGCAGGAGGGATTGGACCAGCGGCCCATAAGTGACGTGGACCCGCAGGAGTTCCGCGCCGAGGGATCCGCGAACTCCTGGCACCCGGCTCGCGGGGTTCAGCCCAAGTTGCTCGAAGAGGATTTTTCGGGCGAGGGAGTACCCGTTGGTGTGCAGTCCGCTGGACGCGATGCCGAGCACGAGATCCCCACGGCGCACGTTCCGTGGCCCGTTCACGAGACGGGATTTCTCGACCACCCCGACGATGGTGCCGCTCAAGTCGTACTCTCCGGGCTGATAGAACCCGGGCATCTGAGCCGTCTCGCCGCCGATCAGCGCACAGCCGTTGGCGGTGCAGCCGCGGACAAAGCCGCGAAGGATCTGCTGGAACACCCGGGGCTTCAGGAGCCCGGTGCCCAGGTAGTCCAGGAAAAAAAGCGGCTCAGCACCCAGGACGGCAATGTCGTTGACGCAGTGGTTGACGAGGTCCTCGCCGATCGTGTCGTGACGGTCGAGCGCGAAAGCGAGCTTCAGCTTGGTCCCGACACCGTCCACGGATGACACCAGGACCGGCTCCCGGTACTTGCGGACATCAAGCGCGAACAGCCCACCAAAACCGCCGACCGTTCCCAGAACTCCCCGCCGGTGCGTTGAGGCCAGCAGCTCGGGGAGCGTGCGCTTCACCCGGTTGCCGAGGTCAATGTCCACGCCTGCGGCTGCGTAGGCTTTTTGCTTCATGTTTCGGGGGAAAAGGCTACCGGGGCTGCCCCCGAGGGGGCACCGGAATTATCGGGGCGGACGCCCGGGACCATTGCGACCGGCAAAGGCGCCCGCCATGGCCACCGCCTTCAGCATGGCCTTGGACTTGTTGATGGTCTCCTGGAATTCGCCCTCCGGAGTGGAGTCCGTCACCCAGCCGCCACCCGCCTGGACGTGCGCCATGCCGTCCTTCACCAGGGCGGTGCGGATCGTGATGCAGTGGTCAGAATTGCCGTTGAATCCGAAATAGCCCACGCAGCCCCCGTAGGGCCCGCGGGTGGTCCCCTCCATTTCGGAGATCAACTGCATCGCGCGGATCTTGGGCGCGCCGCTCAGCGTGCCCGCGGGGAACGTCGTTCGCATCAGGTCGAATGCGTTGCGGTCGGCGCTCAACGTGCCCTCCACTTGGGAGACGATGTGCATCACGTGGCTGTACCGCTCGATGACCATGAGGTCCCGAACCCGGACACTGCCGTACTCGCAGACGCGGCCAATGTCGTTGCGTGCGAGGTCCACCAGCATCACGTGCTCGGCGCACTCCTTGGGATCCGCCAGCAGCTCCGCGGCGTTCGCGGTGTCCTCTTCAGGGGTCCGACCCCGTGGGCGGGTTCCGGCGATGGGCCGGATCTCCACGTGGCGGTCCACGCACCGGACGTGCAGCTCGGGTGACGCACCCACCAGGGAAAAGCCGTCGAGTTCCAGCAGGAACATGTATGGCGACGGATTGATGGTGCGCGCCGCGCGGTAGAGGTCAAAGGGCGAGGCATCGAACGGCGCGGTGAAGCGCTGGGAGCCGACCACCTGGATGATGTCGCCGGCCACGATGTATTCCTGCGCGCGGCGCACGTTCGCATGGAACGTCTCCCGGGACGTGTTCGAGACAAAGGGGGCCGCCGGCACCTCGTCCGGCAGCTCCACCGGATGATGCGACACGGGTTGATCCAGGAGTTCAACGATGCGCCCGATCTCCTCAACCGCCTCCTCGTAGGCCTCTTCCGGCTGTTGTCCGGGTTCGATCACCGCATTGACCAGAACCGTCAGGGTCTGGGCCACCCGGTCAAAGATCAACAGCTCGTCGGCGATCAGGAAGTAGAGCGTCGGTGTTCCCAGTTCGTCCCGGGTCGGTCGGGGCACAATGGGCTCCACATCGTGGATGAACTCGTAACCGAGGAAACCCACGGCGCCACCCGTGAACCGGGGCAGGCCGCCGCGCGGCACCGGTCGGTAGCGGCCGAGCACCCGCTGGACCACCTCCAGACCGTCGCGCACCTGGGTCCCCGAAGGCCGAAGGGAAACTTCCATACGCTCTGCGGGGCGGCCGTTTTCCCGGATTTCGACCTGGCCGCCGGATTGGCGGATGATGGCCCGCGGGTTGCAGCCGACGAACGAGTAGCGTCCAAGGTGTTCACCGCCCTCGACCGACTCGAACAAGAAGGACTCCCCCTGACCGCGAAGCTTCCAGTACGCCGACAGCGGCGTTTCGAAATCGGCAAGCAGCCGCCGCGTCACAGGAATGAGGTTGCCCTGTTCCGCGAGGCGTAAGAACTCCGGCAGGGTTGGTGAATCCATACTCTCGGGAGGGGGACGCTAGCCAAGCGCAGGCGGCGGATGCCAGCGGGGAAACGGAAGTTTGCCGTCCGTGGTGGACCGCCGGGACCCGGTCGCGGCACCCTCTCCGGGGTGAGTGAAGCGGGCAGCACGGGGTCCTCCGAGTCCGGGGCGCATCGAATCCCGAGTGCCTTGGCGCCGCTCTACTGGTTTTCGGTGTTCAATGCCCTGTCGTTCCAGCCCGTGCTGGGAAGCCCGATGGTGTTGTATGCCAAGTCGCTGGGAGCCAGCGCCACCGTTCTCGGCATCCTCGCCGGCATGATGCCGATCCTGGTCATCGCGCAACTGCCGGCGGCCCGTTTCGTGAACCGGGTGGGGTATCGGCGCTTCCTCGTGGCCGGCTGGTCGCTGCGCGTGGGCATGATCTTTCTGATGGCCCTGGTGCCTCTCACCAGCACGTTTCTGGACGCCACAACCCGCCTCGTCCTGATGCTGGTGCTTCTGCTGGTGTTCAACATCTCGCGGGGCGTGGCCAGCGCCGCCTGGCTCCCGTGGGTGACCGAATTGGTCCCCGTGGCGCTGCGCGGACGCCATTTCGCGCGCGATCAAGTCTGCATGAACGGGGCCAGCGTCCTCACCTTTGCCTTTTGCGGTTTCGTTCTCGGTGCCGATGGGGGTCCGATCCGGTTCACGGCGGTGTTTCTGTTCGCAGCAGTGACCGGCGCCGTCAGCCTGCGCCACCTGCGAAGGATTCCGGATGTGCCGCCCCCCGCGGAACCGGGCGATGGCAGTGGAAACGTTCCCTGGCGCACCCTGGCCGCGCACCCACCGTTCCGGAAACTGCTGCGGGTCAACGTCGCCTGGTCCATTGCATTCGGAGGATTGACCACCTTCATTGTCGCCTTCCTCAAGACCGGTGCGGGCATTCCCGAGGATCGCATCCTGTACCTCATGTCGCTTTCGTTCATTGGGGGCGTGCTGTCGCCCTGGCTGGCCGGGCACCGCCTTGACCGCCTGGGCAGCAAACCCCTGCTGGCATTCTCCATGGTCCTGGGATTTGTGATCGGTGCGGGATGGTGGCTGGCCGCCGGAGGCGCCATCGCCCCGACGGCTGCGTTGACCGTGCCGCTGATGATGCTGTTTGGCCTGGTGAACGCCCTGTTCACCGCCGCCAACAACCGCCTGGCCATGGAGATTGTTCCCCGGCTTGGACGGAACCACTTCTTTGCGTTGTTCATGGTGGTGTGGCAGCTGGCGCTGGGCATTTCACCAGTGGGTTGGGGATTGCTGCTGGATGCGATCGGGCCGTGGCAGGCCTCGGTGCTTGGGTTCATTTGGACGCGCTACACGGTCTTTTTTGCGCTGGTGGCCGCGGCGTTTTCGGCGGCGTTCTGGCTTTGCCAGCGGCTGGAGGAACCGCGGGCTGCGGAGGTCCAGCATCTGTTTCGGGAGCTGCTGGTGGACGAGCCCCGCCGGTGGTGGACCTCCGTCACCGGGCGCTGAAGTTTCCCTGCCCCGAAGGCAGGGCTCCAAGAGGAGGCCGAGGGACCAAACGTCGGCCTAATCAAACGCGGGTGTGCGGTTGCCGGGACTGCCAACGGATTGGAGTGAGGGCCCGGACCGGAAAAGCCCCTTCAGCCACGCCCATGCTGCGCGTAGTCCCACGGGGCGGACCCCATCCATTTCGTACACGCGGGCGATGGCGTCCTCATGGCTACTACAACGGGGTGGGAGGTTGAAGACGTCCGCCGGGCGATCGCCCTCCTGTCGAAGGATTTGAGAGTGGATCAACCCCCTTCCGACCCAGTACCGCCCCTCGGGCAGCGGCTCGACCCGAGCCGGAAACACCAGCCAAGGCCTCCACACAAACTCCAGCCCGCCAATTGCCGTCGTGCGAAGGAGGCCGAAGGCTCGCGAGGGGGCGGTCCCGATGGGGCGCGCGCTGAACATCCAGTTTCCGGAACGCTCCGGGACAAACCGCCGGCGTCGGAAGGTCACCAGATCCCAGGCAAATACAGTGCCGAACACCACCGTCCGGAACGCCCAAGGCGCCAGCAGGACGCAGATCAGGACCACCACGATGGCCCAACCGGCCCCGAGCCGGTCGTCGAGGGCTCCGGCACCAACCACGGTGCCCAGGATGCCTGCGCGCAACGACTTGAGCGCGGCGTCTACCGTGGTGAAGGGGCTGATCAGGACGAGCACGTTGATCGTGTGGGACACCAGCCACACGACCGCGTAGATGGCCAGCGCGAAGGGGACTGCGATGAGGCCGCCCAACACGTGCAGGTTGGCGGCGGCCAGGTGGGCTCCCGCGAAATCCAGCTCGGTGGAATCCACCGCCTTCAGATGCTCAAACAGCTCGAGAGCCAACGGAACAATGACCCCGGTCGCCAGCAGCGCACTGGCCTTGTTTTCAAAGAGTTCCAGAAGGTTCAAGGGCTTCTTCAAAGCCGTCGGAACGGCGGGACCGGCGGCGTCCTTGGCCATGCACAATCCCACGACCAGCAGGGCCGCACTGAAGAACCACGGCTGGGCATACCATGGCAGACGGGCCCGCTCGATCTCCGGCGTGCGGTAGTATTTGTAGGCACCGAGGGCGCCCATGCCGAGAAGGGGAGAGATGGCAATGCCCGTGATCTGCGACAGGGTGTCGGCGGTGCGGACTCCCAGCGAGGTCTGGCTGCGAAACTCCTGAGTGACGCCCGCCCGGCCGGGGCCGCCCGACCCGAAAAATAGAACCGCCGTCAGGACCAGAAAACCCAGGCGCCTCATGATGCTGTGGAGTCTGAAGGGTTCCCGACCGGTGCGAAAGGAGAAGTTGGGGGGCGGTGAACGCGAAAAGTTATTCGCAATCGATCGCTGTCACTTGCGGAGCGAAGACCGTCGTGATGGCATGACGCACACCCCAGAAGTGCTGGTTCATCCCGAGTCGTTGCTGGTCCATGGTCATTTGGTTCGTTGCAGGATTCGTCGTCCTCTTTGCCGTGCTCGTGTTGCTGGTGGGCACCGCGGTCGCGAGCGAGCTGTGACGGCTCGCGAACCGGGGGTGGGCGCTTGAGGAGTTGCCCGGCTAGGGCGCCGGTCGCGCTGGCGCGTTTCTCCCGGGTCCCGGACGAGACCAAGTTTCCGGCGATCCCCACCTTCCAAAGTTTCCCCGCAGGTTCCTTGCGGCCGTTGGCCTCGCATGCTCAATTGCGGTGTCCCCTAACCGCGCCGCTCGCGGCGCAATGCCATTGTTGGAGCATGAGCATTCTATTCTTAGCCGGCTTTGTTGTGCTGTTTGCCGTGCTGACCTGTGTGGTCGGCACAGCGGCGGCCAGCGAGCTCTGAATCTGTGAACCGGCCGTCCTCGCGTTTTCCGCGATCGCGTCCACGCCGTTCCGGGGTTAAAATCCCGGGGTGGAGGCCTTGTGGCAATCGGGTGAACTGGCCGATGTGGCCGCGCGGGTGACCGCAGGTGAACGGCTTTCTGAAGCCGACGCCCTGCGGCTGTTTTCGTGTCGCGATCTGAATGCGCTCGGCGCGCTCGCCGATTCGGTGAACCGCCGTCGAAACGGGCTGCGGGCCACGTACATCCTCAACCGCTACATCAACTACTCCAACTATTGCATCCTGAGCTGCCAGTTCTGCGCCTTCAGCCGGAAGAAGCGGGATGCGGACGGCTTCGAGCTCACGGTCGAGGACATGGTGCAGAAGGCACGGGAGGCTTTGGCGCTTGGGATCACTGAGCTGCACATTGTGGGGGGCCTTCACCCCTCATTGCCGTTTTCGTACTACACCGGATTCCTGCGCTCCCTGAAGGCGTTGGATCCCCGGCTGCAGCTCAAGTGCTTCACCGCCATCGAAATCCTGCATCTGGCCTGGCTGGCCGGGACCCCGGTCCGGGACACGCTGCTGGCGCTGCGCGATGCCGGACTGGATTCACTCACCGGAGGGGGGGCGGAGATCTTCCGGCCTCGCGTCCGGGAGCAGATCGCCCGCGGCAAGGAGTCGGCCGAGGAATACCTGGACGTCCATCGTACCTGGCATCAACTCGGGGGACGCAGCACCTGCACCCTGCTCTACGGCCACGTGGAATCCCTTGAAGACCGGGTTCATCACCTCGGGATGCTTCGACAACTTCAGGATGAAACCGCCGGCTTCTCAGGATTCGTTCCCCTTCCGTATCAGCCGGAGAACAATGGCATCCCGGTGGCCCATGCTCCCTCGGGTTTTGACCAGTTGCGCACCATCGCCGTGGCCCGGCTCTTCCTCGACAACTTCGACCACATCACCGCCTACTGGGTCGGGATGGGACTGAAGATGGCCCAGGTGGCCTTGAGCTACGGGGCGGACGACCTGCATGGGACCATTCTGGAGGAGCACATCTTTCACATGGCCGGCGCCCGGTCGCCTCAGGCCCTGTCCGAACGTCACTTCGTCCGTGCCATCCGGGAGGCCGGACGGGAGCCGGTCCGCCGAAATACCTTTTACGAGCCGGCGGGATCCGGTCCGCTACCCGCGCCGCCGGATTCGACCGCGATCCCGCAGGCCGCTTGATCTCCCGAAGCGCATGGAACCTGTCGAATCCCGCCTGCTGACTGCACTGATGAAGCTCGACGCCGCCGTCGGGTCGGGGGCAGCCGACGTGCGTCCGCTGCTCGCGGCACTCGACCGGATGACCGGCGAACTGCCGTCGAGCGCCGACCCGGAACTGGTCCATTTTCTCCGGCGCCGGAGCTACGAGAAGGCGCGGCTGTTCCTCCTCGGGCGTCGGGAGGCGATCCAACGGGGCGGCTGCCTGCGTGACCGGGAAGCCTGAACTTCCGGCGCCGTTTCCTGTGACGCCCATTCCATCCTCCCGGGACACCATCGCCGCGGTGGCGACGCCGCTGGGTGAAGGCGGCCTGGCGGTTCTGCGGGTGTCGGGACCTGCTGCCGTTGAAGTGGGTGATGCCGTGTTCGTTCCCGCGGGATCCCGCTCTCAGCGGCCTTCGGAGGCCGCGAGCCACACGGTCCATTATGGCCATGTGGTTCGGTCGGGAACGCGGCTGGACGAGGTGCTGCTTACGGTGTTACGCGCCCCAAGGACCTACACGCGTGAGGACACCGTCGAAATCTCCTGCCATGGCGGAATTGTGGTGGCCCGGCAGGTTCTGGAGGCGATCCTGGCCGCCGGGGCGCGTCCGGCACTGCCGGGTGAGTTCACGCAGCGCGCCTTCGTCAACGGCCGCCTGGACCTCGCCCAGGCGGAGGCGGTGGCGGACCTGATCCACGCCCGCACCGTGCTGGCGGCGGCGGCCGCGCAGGCCCAGCTGGCCGGATCGCTCTCGGCCCGGGTGCATGCGATTCGCGATGCACTGATGCAGGTGCTGGCCCACATCGAGGCCCAGCTGGATTTTCCGGAGGAGGACATTTCCCCGGACACGGGGGCCCGGCTCCAGTTGCGGTTGGAGGAGGCGGCAACCGCCCTTGCCGCTTTGCGCAGGACTGCGGGCGACGGACAGGTGCTCCGCCGCGGCATCCGGGCGGCGATCGTGGGACGGCCCAATGCGGGCAAGTCGTCGCTGCTGAACCGCCTGCTGGGCCATGAACGGGCCATCGTTTCGCCGGAGGCGGGCACCACTCGGGACACGGTGGAGGAAACCGCCTCCGTGCGGGGAATCCCCGTGGTGTTCATTGACACGGCAGGCCTGCGCGACGCGGCCGGCGATGTGGAGCGTGAGGGCGTGCGACGCAGCGAGGCGGCCGCGGCGGCCGCGGAATTGATCCTGCATGTGATGGACGGTTCCGTGCCGATGGATCCGGCTGATGAACAACTCCTGGGTCGGTGGAAGGGCCGGACGGTGGTGGCGGTCGTCAACAAGGCGGACCTGCCGCGCCGGCTTCTGATGCCGCCGGGCCACCGCGAGGTTGCCGTCAGTTGTGCCACCAGCGAGGGACTCGAGGAACTCCGCGGCACCATTGAGTCGCTCGTCTGGAGCGGCCGGGCGCCGGGGGAGGCCCTGCCGGTCACGGTGAATGCGCGGCAGGACGACGCCCTGCGGCGAGCTGCCGAGGCGCTGGAGCGATCGAGGACGTCGCTGCATGTCGGGGAATCGCCGGAATTTGCCGCATTGGAGCTGCGGGCGGCCGCCGGCGCCGTGGGCGAGATCGTGGGTGCCACCTCCACCGAGGACCTCCTGGACGTCATCTTCCGGCAATTCTGTCTCGGGAAATAGACTGGCCCCGGGGGCCTCGGGTCGTTGACCTTCGGTCGGTCCGGGTTAGGGATTGCTGCCAACATGAAATGGTCCTTCAAGGTCGGCCGCTGGTGGGGCGTGGATGTGTACGTCCACGCAACCTTTCTGCTTCTCCTGGCCGTGGTAGGCCTTCAGGGAGGCAGTTTGATCGCGGCGGCCGGTGGCGTCCTGTTGTATGGATCGCTCTTCGGTTGCGTGTTGCTTCACGAGTTTGGCCATGCCCTCGCCGCCCGGCATTACGGGATCGGCACGCGGGACATCACCCTCCTCCCGATCGGCGGCGTCGCCCGACTGGAGCGCATCCCGGACAACCCGCGCCACGAACTCGTGATCGCCATCGCGGGCCCCCTGGTCAATGTCGCCATCGGGGGAGCACTTGCCGCCTTCCTGATCCTCGGTCAGCAGTCCCTCCTCCCGCGGGGGCCACTGGATGCCATCGGTCTGGCGCAACGCCTGCTGCTTGTGAACGTCTCGTTGGTTGCCTTCAACCTGCTGCCGGCGTTTCCGATGGACGGCGGGCGCATTCTCCGGGCGCTGCTCGCGATGCAGATGGGCCCTGTCCGCGCGACCCGCATTGCGGCCACCGTCGGCAAGTTCATGGCGCTCGTGTTCGCCGGGGTGGCGATCTACTTCCAAATGTACCTGCTGCTGTTCATCGCGGTGTTTGTCTGGTTGGGCGCCGGTGGCGAGGCGCGCGCCACGGAGGCGCGGACCGCCATGGGGGGCGCGGTGGTCGGCCAGGCAATGCTGACCCGGTTCCATTCGGTGTCTGTGGACGACCCGCTGGATCAAGTCGCCAACCTGATCATCAGTGATTCCCAATCGGAGTTTCCGGTGATGGACGGACCGGCCGTGGCTGGGGTGTTGAGCCGCACCGAACTGCTGGAGGCCTTGCGCCGATCCGGCGCCACGGCACCCGCGCGAACGGCCATGCGCACCGATTTCATCACGCTTCAGGCGGACGAGCCGCTCGAACCCGCGCTGGGACGCCTCAGTGAATCTCCGGTGCCCATGGCGCCGGTCATGTGGCAACAGCGTCTCGTCGGACTGCTGACGCTGGAGAACGCGGGGGAGTTTATCGCCATCCGGCGCGCGCGCTCGTCGGAGGATCCGAGGCCACCGGTGATCTCGTCGCCGCGTGCCGATGGGCGGGCGGTTTGAGTGGAAGCGCCGGGACCCGGATCAGTCGTCGAGCATCCGTCCGAGGAGATTGCGGGTGATCTGTTGAACGCGCGGGTCCGGTCCTTGCGGTGAGGTGTAGACCGCCGGCCTTTGGTACCCAGGTGGTGCCGAAAGACCGTCACCCCACCAGATGGTGGATGCGTTGAAGACCACGTTGCCCTTGGGGCCCGGATACACCGTGGCAGTGAAAGTGCCGCCGTTGAGCTGTCCAGGGGTCTCCTGGGTCGGCCCGGAGGCCACGACTTCGAGGCCGGGAATGGGTGCGGGATCGCCGTGCCACTCCCAGCCCACGAGGCCGGGAATGCCCTCTCCGTGGCGCATCCCGGTGCCGTGGAACAGCCAGTGGTCCGGGCGGACGCAGGTCCAGTCGGCGCCCCCCGTCACCGGACCCGTGCTGTGGGCTCCGATCAGTTCATTGGCGTAGGGCCGTTCGTGAAGCAGGGAGGCCATGGCAACGAAATCCCGGGTGCCGCCCGGGGGGCCAAACACCCCCACCCGCTCGAACACTCGGTGCGGACGTCCTGCGGTGTCCGGCCCGAGAACGATCCGACCACAGCAGGTGTTCCCGGACAGGAAGGCGACATGGACTCCCGACTGGATCGCGGACCGGACATTCCGGAACATTTCGATCGTCCAGTATTCGTCGTGCCCCACCGAAAGGAGTCCGCGGGCGCGGCGGAGCCCGGCCGGATCCAGATGGGTGTCGAGATTGGACACGTAAGTCACGTCGTACCCCTGCTGCTCCAGCCAGAAGGCGACCGGAAACTCCCACAGCAGAAATTCGCCGGATCCCTGGGACAACGGCGCATCAAAGATCTGGCAATAACGGCTGTAGGGTCTGTTGAATCCCACCTGCACCCCGCCGCCCCAGTACCATTCGCTGCGGCCGTCGTCATACAGCGAGAAGTGGTCCGGCCACCGGTTGTAGGCCTGCCAGGTGAAGTCACTGCACTGGAACAGGAAATCGGCGTGTCGATCGTCCCGCACCACGAAGATGACATAGCTCTGGAGACCCTCGCGAAGTCCGGTGAGCTTTCCCAGGTAGACGCCGCTGATCCAATCCGGAGGGATCCTCAACGAGGTACACGGTTCCCAGGCGGCGTCGCGCAGCCGGCGGGGGCCGACCGGTGGGTCCGATTGCATCCGACCTTCGAACGGTCCAAGCGTCACCATCCGGCGTCCCCCCTCCCCGCCATACCAGCCCAGGCGAAACACTTCGATGACGAAGGGGCTTGCGGGGCGGGTGCTGACGTGGAACTCCAGCGTCTCACCCGCGCGGACGGACGTCCGCGACACGTAGCCCTCGATCCACGGACAGCGCCAGCGCGTCGGAGGATCCACCCGGGTCTGGGTGAGCATCCAGTCGCGGGTGCCCGGCAACGCGTTTTCGGCGGCAATCCTCCCGGGGGCGATGCGGCGCGAGGTTCCGGTGGTGCATCCCGCCAGAACTCCCGTGCCGGTGACGGCCCCCAGCGCTTTGAGGAAACCCCGCCGCTCCGGATTCCGCGGTCCGTTCATGGCCGCAGGGTGGACCCAACGGCCGGCGGGGTCACGAATTCGGTCGGTCTCCGTCCTATTTCCGGACCTGCGGATTTCGCCATTCCCGTCCGTCGGCTGCGAGCAACTCGTCCGCCGCCGTCGGCCCCCAGGTCCCCGCGAGGTAGAACTCCCGGTTGGTCAGCGGCTTGTCGCGCCACGCGTCCCGGATGGAGTCCACGATGCCCCAGGCCGTTTCGACCTCGTCGCGCCGGATGAAGAGCGTCGCATTGCCGGCGATGGCTTCCAGGAGCAATCGTTCGTACGCCTCGGGGGTGTAGGCACCGAATTCGGTGTCGTAGCTGAACTGCATGCGCACCGGGCGCAGCTCCGTCGCCGCGCCGGGGACCTTGCCGTTGAAGCGGAGGGCGATGCCTTCCTCGGGTTGCAGGCGCAGGGTCAGTGAATTGGGGTCGAGCTGGGCGTCGGAGCGGGCGGCGAAGAGGATGTTTGGCGCGGGCTTGAACTGGATCCGCACCTCGCTGGCGCTGACGGGAAGGTTTTTTCCCGTGCGGAGGTAGAACGGCACTCCGCTCCACCGCCAGTTGTCAATCGCGAGCTGCATGGCGACAAAGGTCTCCACATTCGACTTGGGGTTCACCTTGGGCTCGCTCCGGTAGGCCGGACGCGGGTCGCCGTCCACATCCCCGGCAAAATATTGTCCCCGCACCACATGGCTCGCGATGTCGCGCGGCGTCATCGGGCGAATGGACTTCAGCAGCTTTACCTTTTCGTCGCGAACATTCTCCGCCTCCAGCGAGACGGGAGGCTCCATGGCGATGAGCGACAGCACCTGGAGCACATGATTCTGGAGCATGTCGCGCATGGCCCCCGACTCCTCGTAGTAGCCGCCCCTCGCGCCGACGCCGAGCTTTTCCGCGACGGTGATCTGGACGTGGTCCACGCTGTCCCGGTTCCACAAGTGCTCGAAGATTCCGTTGCTGAAACGGAAGGTGAGGATGTTCTGGACCGTTTCCTTCCCGAGGTAGTGGTCAATGCGGAAGACCTGGCTTTCGTGGGCGTGACGGATCAACTCGGCATTGAGCGCCTGGGCGCTGGGCAGGTCATGCCCGAAGGGCTTCTCGACCACCAGGCGCTTCATCGCGCCGCCGTTCTCACATTTCTCCAGCAGACCGACCTCGTTGAGGTGGGAGGCAATCTCGCCGAACTGGCTGGGATTGGTTGCCAGGTAGAACAACAGGTTTTGACGGAGCCGGTCGTCGTCGGTGGCGTTCACCAGATCCCGAAGCCGGGCATACCCGGCCGGATCGGAGATGTCGGCCTGGCAGTATTGGAGCCGTGACGCAAACGCACTCCAGACCGTTTCGTCCACGGGCTGCGTCCGGGAAAACTTGCCGAGGGCCTCCCGGAGTTCCGCGCGGAAGGACGCGTCGGTCTTTTCCCTGCGGGCGAATCCGATGATGCGGTAGGGCCTCGGCAGGGCCTGCTCCAGAGCGAGGTGGTACAGGGCGGGGATCAGCTTTCGGGAGGTGAGATCTCCCGAGGCGCCGAAGATCACCACGGTGCAGGGTTCGATCGGGCGGCGGGAGGTGGTTGCTCGCGAGGCGAGCAGTTCGTCGAGGTGGGAGGATTCGTTCATGGCGGGCCCCTGGGGGGTCAGGTTGGAAAGCCCGAGCCGGGTATTCAACGATGGTTTCGGTCGGGGCAAAGAAAAGCCCCGGTGGGACGCCGGGGTCGCTGGGAGGGGATTCCGGACGCCATGTCGGCGTCGCCAGTGTCCTACTTGGTCCGGTCGAAGCTGCGCTGGAGGATCTCCCAGTCCGCCAGCGTCCCGACCTTGGACCGGTGTTCAGCAATCAAGGTGGCCTCATTGAAGTTCTTCGTCGGCCGCTTCACCTGGTAGAAGATGCCGAAGCGTCCGGGAAACGGCTCGTCCGCGAGGCGATAGGCGGCAAACTCATCGGTCACGTCGTGATCCGCCGGGACCTCTACGAACTGGCCCCCCTTGCGCGGATTCGACGCGTCGAAGGCACCCGGATAGAATTCAATGCACTCGCTCAGGCACTCGATGAACCCGAATCCGTCATGGTCCATCGCGGCTTCCATCATCTTCAGCACATGGGCGGCATTGGTATGCGTCGTGCGCGCGACGAAGGTGGCCCCCGCGGCGATCGCCTGCTTGAGCGGGTTGATCGGACGATCCGTGGACCCCCAGACGTCGGTCTTCGACTTGAACCCGATCGGCGAGGTCGGCGAGGTCTGCTTCTTGGTCAGCCCGTACACAAAGTTGTCCATGACCACGTAGGTCATCTTGATGTTCTTCCGCGCGGTGTGGCTGAAGTGATTGCCCCCGATGGAGAAGGCGTCGCCGTCCCCTCCGAACACGAAGACGTGCAGGTCCGGGCGGCTCAGCGAAATGCCGCTCGCGAACGGGAGCGCCCGGCCATGGATGTAATGGGCGCCGTGGGCCTGCACGAAATAGGGGAACCGGCTGGAGCACCCGATGCCGGCCACCGTGGTGATCTTCTCATGCCAGAGCTTTCGCTTCTCGATCAGCTTGAAGTAGAGGGCCAGTACGGAAAAGTCACCGCAGCCGGGGCACCAGGTCGGATGGTCGGCCGAGACCTCCTTCTTGGTGAGTGGTTTGCGGTCGGCATCCTCCAGCGGCGTCACGGTCAACGTGTCCGGCGGGGTCGTGGTGCGGGGCAGGGCGGCGTAGGCGAACGGGTTGGTGCTCATGGGCGTCGGTGGTGGGGAAAAATCAGTCCGGGGTCCGGTCAGGCAACGACTCCGGACAGAGGGGGTGTCAGGGCGGCGCGGACACGGTCCATGATCTCCTTCACCTTCCAGACCTGCCCGTCCGACTTGTTGATCCCGCGAATCCGCGGATCGGCAAAACGCGCGCGGAGGAGGGAGGCCATCTGGCCGACGCCGTACAGACCCTCGTCGTTCAGTTCCACCACGAAGATGTGGCGGAATCCCTTGAACACCTCATCCAGGCCGTTGGGCAGCGGGTTCACGTACTTGATGTGAAGCGACGACACCGCATCGCCCAGTCCCCGGAACCGGTCCACGCATTCCCGCAGCGGTCCCTGGGTGCTGCCCCAGCCGACCAGAAGCACCTGGCCCTCGTTGGGGCCGTAGGTGACCGGTATCGGCAGGTCCGCGGCCAGGCGCTTGAGCTTGTTGCGGCGCTTGGCGGTCATCGTCATGTGCAGCTTGGGCGAGCCGGTGGGGTGGCCGAGTTCGTCGTGTTCAAGCCCGGTCACCACTGGATACTTGCCGCTGGCAACCCGGGTGCCCGGGGCGAGATGCCGGGTGATGCCATCCGGAGCCGAAAGATCATAGGGCTTGTGATCGGCCACCGGGGTGAGGTCGGGAGTCAGGTCCTGGCACACCGACTTCAGGTCGGGCTCGACGAACGCCTCGATGCGCGTCGCGATGCCCTGATCGGAGAGGATGATGACCGGTGTGCTGTACTTGCGGGCGATGTTCACCGCCTCGATCGCGGTGTAGAAGCAGTCCTCCACCGAGCTGGGCGCGATCACCACTCGCGGGCTGTCTCCGTGGCCGCCGAAGCAGGCGATGTTGAGGTCGGACTGCTCGATGTTGGTGGGCATGCCGGTCGAGGGTCCGCCACGCTGCACGTCCACGATGATCAGCGGCATTTCCGCCATCGAAGCCCAACCGAGCGCCTCCGTCTTGAGGGAGATCCCCGGCCCCGAGGATCCCGTCACCGCCACCCGGCCGGCATAGCTGGCCCCAAGGGCCATGGAGATGGAGGCGATCTCGTCCTCGCACTGCACAAACATGCCGCCGTATTTCGGCAGCTCCCGGCGCAGCAGTTCCATGATGTCGGACCACGGGGTGATGGGGTAGCCGGCACCGAACCGGACCCCGGCGGCCAGCAGGCCGTAGGCAAGCGCCTCGTTGCCGTTCATCACCACCTGCGAATGCCCCTTCAGCTCGGCATGCTGCAGCTGGTAGGTCTTCAGCAGGTCCTGCAGCTCGTGTCCGTATCCGGCCTGGAAACAGGTCAGCGCGTTGCCCACGACCGCCGGATCCTTGCCGCCAAAACGCTCCTCGATGAGTTTGGCCAGCTTGGGCACGTTCAGGTCAAAAATCCGGGCGAGCAATCCGAGGGCGAAGATGTTCTTGCCCTTGTCCCGGCCGGTCCCGCCGATGGCCTCGACCGTCTTGCTGGAGATGGCCACGCCGACATGACGGTAGTTGTCCAGCCAGTCGGGCTTCGGGGTGACATGGTCGGAGTCGTACAGCACGATCCCGCCGAGCTTGAGCGAATGGATGTGCTCGTCGTAGCTGTGCTGGTAGAACGCCAGGAGCATGTCGGCCTCATCGCCCGCGGACAGCACCTCGCCGGAGGCAATCCGCACCTGAAAAATCGAGGGCCCCCCCGAGATCGTCGAGGGAATCGTCATGAAGGTCATGACCTCCTGTTCGCTCCGCCCCGCAAGGCGGGCGAGGAAACCGCCAATGGCCTGGATGCCGTCTTGGGAGTTGCCGGCGATCCGGATGACCGCCTCGGTGATCTTGGTGAGTTTTGACGGGCCCCCGGTTGTTTCCGGGGCTTGGGCGACTTCGCTCATGGACGACGTGACTTTCGGGTGAAAAATTCCGCGTGCTCGCACCGGAGGATTCCGGACGGGCACGCGGAAGCGTTGCTCGGATGGCAACCTACCGGGAGGGGACCCTGCGTCAAGCAGTCCGCCGGATCAGTTTGACTCACTTTTCTGGGGATTTCGATTAGGTCGGCCGCCGCAGAGCGTTCGCGGGGCCGCCTTGGAGGCATCCGGTCCCGGGGAGGTGGCGCTGGCTCTGGTGGACTGGATACCGCCTCGCGCCGCCGGCCGGCGACCACCATCATTGTCCGGAGGATGCCGTTGTTTCCGGTCATTCATGAGGACTCCGAGCTGCTGGTAATTCACAAGCCCGCGGGGCTGGTCTGTCACCCCACCAAGGGGGATGCCTGGTCGAGCCTGATCGGGAGGGTCCGGCTTCACCTCGGATTGGGCTCGGAACCTCAGATGGTCCATCGGCTGGATCGGGAGACCAGCGGGGTCATGGTCTTCGGCAAGACGCCGGACGCCTCCCTCGAGCTGCGTCGCGCCTGGGAAATGGGACTGGTTACCAAGGAGTATGTCGCCCTGGTGTACGGGGAGGTGCCGGGGGTCCGGGGCGTCTGCGACGCACCGCTGGGCCGGGATCTGGCGAGCGAGGTGGCGGTGCGGGATTGCGTCCGCCCCGACGGGGCACCGGCCCGGACCTCGTGGTGGCGCGAGCGAATCGTGCACCGCCCGGAGGGCACCTTCACGCTGCTGCGGCTGCGGCCGGACACCGGACGCAAGCACCAGATCCGCATCCACCTGGCGCACCTCGGGCATCCGGTGGTCGGCGACAAGCTCTACGGCCCTGAGCCCGCGGCCTACCTTGCGTTTGTGCAGCGCCGGCTGACGGCGGGGCAGCGGGCCCGGCTTCTGGTTCCCTGCCAGGCACTGCACGCCGGCCGGCTGTGGTTCCCGTGGCGCGGCGCGGAACGTGAGTTCAGCGCGCCGCCCGAATCCTGGTTCAATTCATTCCTGGAGGGACTCCCGGTGGACTGGACCGACGATCCCTTCGATCCGCAGCGCCCCGGCTCCGGGTCGTGAACCGGCGGAGCGATGGGCCGAACCGCGCCTTGCCCGCGGCGCGGGACTGGCGAAGGTTGGGCCATGTCGAAGCGGATGTTGCCGGTGGTCGTCGCGTTGCTGGGTGGAGCTGCGGTCGCGGCTTCGGAAACGGACGGAGGGTTCGCGTTCTCAGGACCTGAGGTCTTCCCGCTCGACCTGGGCATCGCCTTCCTGCATGTCGCCGACCTCGATGGCGACGGGCTGAAGGATCTGGTCGTCGTCAATAACCTGCGGTCGAAGATCAACCTCCTGTACAACCGCACCGGCGACACCAATGCGCCCGCGACACCCTTGAAAGTGGGGCGTCGGGACCTGAATGAACTGCCCGGTGATGCGCGGTTCCGGGTCGAGTCCATCGCGTCTGAAAAGCGCATCACCTCGCTCACGGCCGCCGACCTCAATGGCGACGGACGCACCGACATCGCCTACTTCGGAGAGCCCAAGGAATTGATCGTCCAGTTCAACCTTGGCACCAACGGCTGGTCGCAGCCGCGCCGCTATCCGCTCGACGACGGGGCGCCCGATTACAACGCGCTCACCTCCGGCGACATCAACGCCGATGGACGGGCCGACCTGCTGCTGCTCGCGGAGAAGCACCTCTACCTGCTGCGGCAGGAACCCGACGGCGGCCTCGGGGAGCCTGAGCGCCTTCCCTACACCGGGGTGGTCAAGGCAGTCCAGGTGCTCGACCTCAACGGGGACGGACGAAAGGACCTCCTCTTTGTGAACTGGGATCACGCCAATCCGTTCCGCTTCCGGTTGCAGCAGGCCGACGGCCAGTTCGGCCCGGAAATCCATCTGCCCCTCACCAGCATTCGCAGCTATTGGGCGGACGATCTCGACGACGACGGCCGCACCGAGGTGATCACCATCGCCGCCAAGTCAGGCCGCGCCGCCCTTGCCCATTTTGCCCTGCGGGCGGCCGATCCGCTGGTCGGTGCACTGGTGGACGGGCAATTCTCGGTGCTTCCCCTGACGCGCACCGACAAGCCGCGCCGGGGCGTGGTGTGGGCCGATGTCAGCGGAGATGGCCTGCCCGACCTCGTCGCCGGCGACCCCGGCGGCGGCCAGCTGACCTTGTGGCTGCAGCGCCCCGACGGCTCCCTCACGGCCCCCCGAAACTTTCCGAGCCTCTCGGGGGTATCGGACCTGGTGGCCGCCGACTGGGATGGAGATGGCAAGCCCGAGCTCTTCCTGTTGAGCGCCGATGAACGCCAGGTGGGCATCACCGCGCTGGACGCCTCCGGGCGGTTCCCGTTTCCGCAGCTGATCCCTTTGACCGGGCGACCCATGGCGATCGCGGTCGGGACCCTCAAGTCCGGGGAGGCCCCCCGACTGGCGGTGCTTCAGGAGCGGGACGAGAAGCGTCCGGGCAAGGATGGCAAGGAGGAATCCGCAACCGTGCGCGAACTGGTCCTGCGGTCCGCCGAAGGCGACGTCCTCACGCGCCGCATTGCCGAGGAATACAAGGGCAGTCCGGCGGTGCTTGCATTTCATGACGCCAACCAGGACGGGCTGAACGACCTGGTGGCACTGTCGCCGTACGAGAAGGTGAAGGTCTTTGTGCAGCGTGCCGCGCCGGTGGACGGCGACCGGTTCCAGGAGGTGGACGTCACGCCGCCCGGCGGTTCCCTGGAGGCGCCATGGATGATCACGGCTGACGTGGATGGCGACGGACGCGCCGAACTGCTGCTGCCGCAGCGGAACTTCCTGCGGGCGGTGGTGCTGGTGGCGGACTCGCCGGGGAATCCCAGCTGGACCTTCTCGGTGCGCGACCAGATCAACGGCGCCACGAGCAGTTCGCGCATCGCCGGAGCCGCTGCAGTGCCCCAGCCCGGCGGGGAGGCCCCGCTGTTGTTCCTGTTGGACTCCGACCGCAAGGCGTTGACCGTCGCGCGCCGCGACCCCGGCGGGGTCTGGAGGTCCGTGCGCAACACCTCGCTTCCGGTCACCGAGTTCACCCGCCTGGTCCCCCTGGCCCTGGGAGGACGCGAGACCAACTCGGTCGGTTTCATCGGGAGCAACGCCGTCGCCTGGAAGCAGTTTTCCGGCGAGGTATGGGACATGGCCGAACTGGACAGCTACGAGACGCCGATCCGGGACGGCTGGCTGCACGATGTCACCAGCGGCGATCTCGACAGTGACGGACGCAAGGACCTGGTATTTCTTGAGACCGCCAGGCACTACGTGGACCTGGTGCGGTTCGAGGCTCCCAACCGCCTGGAACCGGGCAATCGCTGGCCGGTGTTTGAGGAACGGACCTTTCGCCAGCGCCGCAACGAGGTCCCCGAACCTCGGGAGGCGGTGGTGGCCGACGTGACCGGAGACGGCAGGAACGACCTGATCCTCGTCGTCCACGACCGGGTGCTGGTGTATCCCCAGGAGTAGGACTCAAGGGGGAGCAGGGCCGTTCGGCTCGAAGCCTCACGGGAGGATTTCTGCTTGGTAGAAACCTTGCACCCCGTCCGTCTGCCCGGTCACCCGGATCGTGTAGGTTCCGGGTGGATACGCATCGTCGAGCGCAGCTTCGCTGGAATGGACGGCGCCATGCCACCACTCCATATCATCAAGTCGCATCGCGGTCTCCGGACGACCGGGCGGTGTCACCGTGGCAGCCAGGATGCTGCCAGGGCGCCCGGCCGTTACTGCAGCCTCGAACTGCCAGGCACCTGGCATGAGTTGATGGGAGTCGGCGCCGGTTTGGCGGTGGGCGGTACCCTTGGCCAGACGAAGAAAAGTGGCATCCGCCGCGTCGGCGAAGGGGACCCATCCGATAGCCAGGACCGGCGCAAAGAGCGGAAAGTACAACCTCACGCTGGTTCGGTACTCCCGGATGCCGGGCTGGGCCAGCCTTCGATTGTCCAACACCGGACATCGCTTGCGCCATGGGCTTGAAATGGGACCAACTTCAAACGGCGCCGGGGACTGGCGTGCTTTTGACATTCCAGCGGACTGTCGCGAAGCATCGGGCCATGCGCAGCGACTGCATCGGCCGCCGGAGCCTCCGCCTCAGGTTCATCGCCGCCCTGGTTTTCGGGCTGCTCCAAGGCTTGCAATCTTGGGCGGACGACGCCGGCGAAACCAACGCCATCCACGCGCCGCTGCTGACGGTGGACCGGCTCTTCGACGGGGAGGAGTTCCGCGAGGAATCCGTCCCGGAAATCGTCTGGAGCCGCCATCAATCCGGGTACTTCACCCTTGCCCGGCCACGCGCCGGTGGCGGCGGGCGTGACCTGATCCGATGCGACGCCGCCACGGGACGCACAAACGTGATCCTTCCGGCACACGCGTTGACGCCACCTGGCGAGCCGGGTCCGCTGTCCATCGAACGCTTCGAGCTCTCCGGCGACGAATCGCGGGTGCTGCTGTTCACGAACGCCCGACGGGTCTGGCGCGAGAACAGCCGGGGTGACTATTGGGTCGCTGACGTGACCAGTCGGGAACTGACCCGGCTGGGAGGGGACGCCCCACCGTCGAGCCTGAGCTTCGCGAAGTTCTCGCCCGACGGACGGCACGTCGCCTACGTCCGGGACCGCAATCTGTACGTGGAAGACCTCGCGGAGGGCCGGATCACCGCGCTGACCGCCAGCGAAATTCCGACGCAGATCAACGGAACCTTCGACTGGGTGTATGAGGAGGAATTCCAACTCCGGGACGGTTTTCGGTGGAGTCCTGACGGACACGCCATTGCCTACTGGCAGCTCGACACGTCCGGGGTTGCGGAGTTCCCGCTCGTAGATCACACGGCCGGTCTCTACCCGCGCCTGACCCATTTTCCGTATCCCAAGACGGGTTCCCGGAACGCCGCCGCCCGGATCGGCGTCGTCAGCGCGTCCGGCGGTGAGACCCGCTGGCTGTCCATTCCCGGGGATCCGCGCGAGCACTACCCCGCCGCGATGAACTGGGCATCGAATTCCACCGAGGTGCTCATCCAGCAGTTCAACCGCGTGCAGAACACCAACCGGGTCCTGCTCGCCAATGCGGCCACGGGCGCACCTCGTCTGATCCTTGAGGAAACCGATGCCGCCTGGTTGGAGTCCGAGAACCCGGTGCTCTGGTTCGACGCGGGACGGCAGTTTGTCTGGCTCAGCGAACGCGACGGTTGGCGTCATGCCTACCGGGTCCACCGTGATGGCGGACGTGCAGAACAGATCACCAGGGGTGCCTTCGATGTCATGGCCATCGAGGGCGTGGATGATGCGGGCGGCTGGCTTTATTTCGCGGCGTCTCCCGACCGTCCCGCCGAGCGCTACCTCTACCGCGTCCGCCTGGACGGCGGCGAGGTCACCCGCCTCACGCCTGCGGATCAGGCCGGCACCCATCGCTATGTCCTCTCCCCGGAGGCCCGCTGGGCCATCCATACCTTCTCGACGTTCACGCGGCCGCCCGTGACCGGGGTGGTCCGCCTCCCGGACCACGAATCCCTTCGCATCCTTGAGGACAACTCCACGCTCCGCGAGAAGACGGAGGCGCTCGTCCGGCCCGCCGCGGAATTCTTTCAGGTCGGGATCGGCGACGGCACGGTCCTGGACGGCTGGGTGCTCAAGCCTCACGACTTCGATCCTTCGAGGAGGTACCCGGTTCTGTTTTACGTCTATGGCGAGCCGTGGGGCCAGACCGTGCGCGACGCCTGGCCGGGTCGAACGGGCCTGTGGCATTGGATGCTCACCCAGCAGGGCTATGTTGTCATGAGCGTGGACAACCGGGGCACCCCTGCTCCCCGGGGCCGCGACTGGAGAAAAATTGTACACCGTCAGATTGGAATCCTCGCGCCGTCCGACCAGGCGGAGGCGGTGCGGTCCTTGCTGCGGCGCTGGGACTGGATGGATCCGCAGCGAATTGGCATCTGGGGCTGGAGTGGCGGGGGTTCGATGACCCTGAACGCTCTCTTCCAACATCCGGAGGTTTACCGGATGGGGATGGCGGTGGCTTCGGTGCCCAACCAGCGGTTGTACGACACCATTTACCAGGAGCGCTACATGGGCCTGCCCGCCACGAATCCCGAGGGATACCGCCTCGGTTCCCCGCTCAGCCATGCCCATCAACTTCAGGGGGATCTCCTGCTGGTTCATGGTACGGGCGACGACAATGTCCATTACCAGGGCATGGAGGCGCTGATCAACGAGCTGGTCGCCCACAACAAACCGTTCTCCATGATGGCCTATCCGAACCGGAGCCATTCGATTGCCGAAGGTCACAATACGCGCCGGCACCTGTTTCATCTGCTCACCCGGTATCTGCACGGTCATCTGCCGGCCGGTGGGACGCAACCGTGACGGCGGAAAAGAACGCATCGGCGGTGTATCTGATGCTGGACGTCGCCCCGAGGGTCCCGTTTCCTCCCGGGTTCCGGTTGCCCCGGGCTTCCGCACCGGGGCACGGCATGCCCGATGTATTTCAACAGCCGTTTGTTCTTTCGCGCCCTGTGGCTCTCGCTGGGCTGTCAGCCCTTTCGGCTTCGGCGCTGGGCCTATGTGCTGTTTTTTTCAGGGTTGTTCCTGTTGTTTCTGGTGGCGGTGGCCCTCGGGCGCCTCATGGATCACCTGCTGTTTCCGGGGTTTCGACGTCAGCCGGTGCGCAAGCCCGTGTTCATCATCGCTCCCCCCAGGTCCGGAACGACCCTGACCCAGAAGCTGCTGAGCCTGGACGAGGAGCGATTCGTCCACCTGAAGATGTATCAGACCATCTTCCCGGCCGTGTGCTTCCAGCGCCTGATTGACGGCGTCGCCTGGATGGACCGGCGGGCGGGGCGTCCCGCCGAACGGCTGCTGGGGTGGTTTGAGAAGCGCTGGTTTGGCGGCTGGGACGACCGGCACAAGATGCGGCTCAACCAGCCCGAGGAAGACGATGCCCTGTTCCTCTACGCCTTCGCCTCGGAGGCCGTGTACATGCTCTTCCCGTTCATCCGGGAACTTCGGGAGGCGGGGTTCCCGGATTCCCTGCCGGCCGGGGACCGTGTGCGCCTGATGCGGTATTACCGGAGCTGCCTCCAGCGGCATCTGTACGCGAACGGGCCCGGCAGGACGCTGCTCTCAAAGGCGACTCAGTCCTGCGGAACCCTCGATTCACTGAATGCCGAATTTCCCGACGCGGTCTTCATCACCATCGTCCGTCACCCCTACCGTTCGCTGCCGTCACACGTCAGTCTGTTCGTGCCCGTCTGGAAGGCGCACTCCCCGGAGATTGCCAAGGACGGCCCCGTTGCCCGGGAGTATGCGCAGTTGGCGGTGGACTGGTACCGCCACCTCTTCGAGTTTCGAACCCGGGTGGATCCGGCGCGGTACTACTGTCTGGACTACCGCGATCTGGTGCGCAACCCCGGCGAAGCCATTGAGGCCCTGTATCGGCATCTGGACTGGCCGGTGTCGGAATCCTTTCGGGCGCGCTTGACCGCAGCCACCGACCGGCAGCGCGGGTTCAAGAGCACCCACGAGTACACCTTGGAGGAGTTCGGAATGACGCGGGAGGGGATTCAGGCCCAACTGGGGGACCTGATGGATTTTTACCGGCTTGAGCGATGAGCCGCACCGGAGCCTCCGCCGCCCGCCGTTGCCTTGCCGCTTTGAACCGGACCGCCCCCGCGGCATCATCGCCGGTAGATGCGCGAAGCGTGGAGCCAGTTCATCGAGAGTGCGGAGACCTGGCTGCTCGACGTCATCATCCACAATCGGCCCGGGAAGAAGGCGGCGATGGTCCGATTCCTGTTGCTCCTGCTCTCCAAGGGATTCGCCGGCGCCGTGAAGTTGCGTCGGTTTCTGTACAACGTCCGGCTGCTGCGCGACGCGACGCTCGGGGTGCAGGTGATCGCCGTCGGCAACCTCACCGTCGGCGGCACGGGCAAGACCCCCGTGGTCGAGAAATTTGCACGGGCCCTCCAGGACGCCGGGCGCACGGTCGCCATCCTGTCGCGTGGCTACCGGTCGCGTCCGAAACCCCTGCGCGAGCGGCTGCTCGACAAGCTGATGCTGCGTGAGGACACCACGCCGCCGCGGGTGGTCAGCGACGGACAGTCCCTGCTGCTGGATTCGGAATCCTCCGGTGACGAGCCGTACATGCTGGCGAGCAACCTGCGGGACGTCGTGGTGCTGGTGGACAAGGACCGGGTCAAGTCAGGTCGCTACGCGGTGGAGCACTTCGGATGCGACACGCTGCTGCTGGACGACGGCTTCCAATACTGGCGCCTTGCCGGTCGTCGAACAGATGTCGTGCTGGTGGATGCCCAGCAGCCGTTCGGCAATGGACACCTGCTGCCGCGGGGCACGCTGCGGGAGCCTCCCTCACACATCGCGCGGGCCAAGGTGATTTTCCTGACCAAGGTGGACCGCTCCACCCCGGAGGCGGCGCAGTCCATGAACGACCTCCGCGCCCGGCTGCGTCACCACAACCCGAGAGCCGAGATGGTGGAGTGCGTGCATCACCCGCTGTACTTCCAGGATGTCTTCACCGGTGAGCGCCATGGACTTGGGCTGGTGCAGGATTGCAAGGTGGCCAGCCTGAGCGGGATCGCGCAGCCGGAGAGCTTTGAGGGCAAGCTGTCGGAGCTGGGCGCCCGGATCGTCCTGGCCCGGCGTTTCGCCGACCACCATCGCTTCAGCCAGCAGGAGGTGCTCGACGCCATTAACCGTGCCAAGAAGCGGGGTGCCGGCATGCTGGTGACCACCCAGAAGGACGCGGTGCGTTTTCCCAAGATTGATCGGCGCGATCTTCCCATCTATTTCATGCGGGTCGAGATCAAGATCATCGCCGGTGCTGAGGGCTTTGATGACGCCGTGCGTCGCATTTGTTTCAAACAGGTGCGATGAACGACCTCTTGCATGGGCTCGGGCTCGGGGTCATCCGATCGTTGCAACGGCTTCCGCTGGCCACGGTGGCACGGCTGGGGCGGGCGATCGGGCGGCTGGGGTGGCAGTTGGACGGGCGGCGACGACGCGTGGCGCTGTCGAATCTGGAACGGGTCTTTGGCGACACCTTGTCCCCGGCAGCACGATACGCCATCGCGCGGGAGAACTACCTGCGGCTCGCTGAAAACTACCTCAGTCTCGCCAAGATCGGCGGCATGACGGATGCCGAAATCGCGCCGCATGTCGAATGGCACGGTGTGGAGCGGTTGCACCGTCCCGACGGCCGGGCCGGGGTTCTGGTCATCGGGCACTTCGGCAATTTCGAGCTGTTCACCCGCCTGCCCGCCCAACTGCCGCCCGGGATGCCACCGCAGCAGTTTGCCACCACCTACCGGGCCTTGCGGCAGCCGGCGTTCAACCGGCTGATGCAGGATCTGCGCCGTCGGGAGGGCGTGGCATACTTCGAACGCCGCACCGAGGCTGGCCGGCTCAAGGAGGCGCTTGCCAGCGGCACCACCTGGCTCGCGCTCCTGGCCGATCAACATGCCGGTGATCGCGGATTGTGGCTGCCCCTGCTCGGACACCCCTGCTCGTGCAGCCCGGGCCCCGCCGTCTTCGCACTCCGCCACCGGCATCCGATCATCACCGCCATCTGCTATCGCACCGGACCGGTCCGCTGGCGGTGGGAATTCGGCGACTGGATTCCAGAGACGGATGGTGGCCGGCGGCGTACCGTGGAAGACATCACGCGGGAAATAAACAGGCGGTTTGAGGAGGCCATCCGGCGCGACCCGGCCAACTGGTTTTGGGTGCATCGGCGTTGGAAACCCGCCTCAAGCCACCAGCGGTCCCAGACCCCTCCATGAACGCCTTCTTCCTTTGGGTCCTCCGCGCCTCCATCGCCGGTTTGCGTTGTCTGCCCCTCTGGCTCGTGGCCGGCCTGGGAAGGGCTGGTGGCCAGGTGGCCTGGTGGGTGGATGGCCGTCATCGCCGGGTGGCGATCGGGAACCTCCAACGCGTTTTCGGGCGGGAGCTGTCGAACGCGGCGATCCGGTCCATCGCCCGCGAGAACTACCTGCGCATCGCGACCAACTATTTCAGCCTGATCAAGATTGCCGCCATGCCCGCCTTCGCATTGGAGCCTCACCTTGAATGGCGGGGCATGGAGCGCCTGACCCAGCCGGACGGGCGCTGCGGCATCCTTGCCATCGGTCACTTCGGGAATTTTGAACTGTTCGAGCGTCTCCCCAGTGCCCGCCCGGACCTCCGGTTTATCTCGACATACCGCGCTTTGCGTCAGCCGGTGTTCAACAGCCTCATGCAGGAATTTCGTACCCGTTGGGGGGTCCAGTTCTTTGAACGCCGCAGCGAGAGCGACGCGATGAAGGCGGCCTTGAGCACGGGGAGTTCCTGGCTGGTCCTCCTTGCCGACCAGCACGCCGGTCCCAAGGGCGCGTGGCTTCCCTTTCTGGGACACGCCTGTTCCTGCAGCGTCAGCCCGGCGCTGTTCGCCCTCCGATACCGGCGCCCCCTGCTTCCCGCCTTCTGCTTCCAAGTGAGCCCGCTCCGCTGGCGGATCGAGGTGGGCGAAGAGATTCCTGTGCATGAGGGTGGACGCCGTCGTTCGGTGGAGGCGGTGACGCGTGATCTGAATGCGGCCTACGAGGCGGCCGTTCGGCGGGATCCGGCAAATTGGTTTTGGGTCCACCGCCGGTGGAAGCCCGCGTCACCGGCCCAGGTCAAGGCGAGCGCCGGCGGTGGAAACGGAACCTCCCTGGTGCCGGCATAGAGGCCATGTCCTCCCGTGTTCGCCAAAGGCAGGGCGCGTCCGCGCGACTGGTGGTCCGGGGGGTCAACTGGCTTGGCGATGCGATCATGACCACGCCGGCGTTGTTTCGTCTCCGCGAGCGATACCCGGACGCCCATATCGCTTTGATCACGCCCTCGAAGCTGGCCGATCTTTGGATCGGGCATCCGGCGATTGACGAGGTGTTGTCCATCGGGTCGCACCAGGGCGTGCTTTCGGTCGGACGCCGGCTCCGGCGGGGGCGGTTCGACGCGGCACTGCTGTTTCCGAATTCGCCCCGGGCTGCACTGGAGTCCTGGCTGGGGGGCGTCCCACGTCGGATCGGGGGCGCCCGGCCGTGGCGGAATGCGCTCCTGACGGACGTCGTGCAGCCGGGACCCGGCGCGGGGCGGATGCGCAAGCGCACTCCGGCTGAAATCCGGGACCTGCTGGTTGCCGCGCCGGGTGCGCGTGTTTGGACGGAAGGATCCGCGCCTGTTGCAGACGGGCACGCGCATCAGATGTTTCATTATCTCCACCTGGTGGCGCATCTGGGGGCCATCCGGGAACCGTTGCCGCCGCGCCTTCACGTGACTCCGGCGGAGATCGAGGCGGTCCGGCGCCGGTTCGGTTTCCAGCCGGGGTCGCAGTGGCTTGGACTCAACCCGGGTGCGGAGTACGGGCCGGCCAAACGGTGGCCGGTGGAACGTTTCGCGGCCGCGGCGGCCGCGGTGCATCGGGAGCGCGGATGCGGGATCGCCGTGTTCGGCGGCCTGGCCGATGTGGGGCTGGCCTCGGCGCTGGCCGATGAACTGGCGACGGCGGCGCCCACGCTCAGGGTGCTGGCAGGCCGGACCTCACTTCGCGAACTGCTGGCTGCCCTCAGCCTCTGCCGGGTAGTTCTCACCAACGACACCGGCCCGATGCACGCCGCCGCGGCCGTGGGCGCACCCGTCGTGGTGCCCTTCGGCAGCACTTCGCCCGCATTGACCGCGCCCGGCCTGCCCGGGGATCCCCGGCACCGGCTGCTGAGGGCAGGTGTGCCCTGCGCGCCCTGCTTCCTCCGGGAATGTCCGGTGGATTTCCGGTGTCTCCAGGGCATCCCGGTGTCGCGTGTCGTTGAGGCGGTCCTCGAGGTGTGGGGGTAGCCCCGGTGCCCGCCGCTCGAAACGCACCCTCAGGCAGAGGGCCACCAACGACCGGTCCCTCTGTTTGGCCCGTCGGCTCGCGGAACCATGACGCCTCGTGATAGCGCCGGGCATTCATCGGATTCTCAGAACCTGGTAGAACTGATATTCAAGGTCCCCAGTGCGGTCGAAAACCGATGTCCTGCTTCCATCCCCCTCGACGGGCAATCCATGGTTGTGCCAGGCGGATGGATTCAGCCTGGTGGCTCTTTGGACCTGATAGAGACCCCCGGGAGCGCTGTTCCAAGAGACCTCGACTGCGACGGATACCTCCGCGAGGACGGGCGCAGGATCGGTTTCCGCAGTGACCTCCACCAGATAATCCGCTGTGCTGCCGTGATCCTCACGCAGCACCTGGAGATGGTGGAGGCCCCCGGGGAGGCTTTCGACGGCGAACTCGTGCTCGCCGAGGATGGCAATTCCGGGACGCATATGGCCGCCGAGATACTGGCCATTGAGCCAGACAAAGATCCCATTATCGACACCAAATCTCATGGTGACATTCCTGTATCCGCCGGATGGAACCACGATCGGATAGACGATGGCCGTTTCAGTTCCCACCGGCCACTTTCTGGGAACTTGTACCGGGATGGGGGTCCAATATTGGGGTGGCAGAACGGGGGAAGGATTCAGCCAGGCCCCCAGGACGACCTGAGCCGGGCTTAGATCAGGTGGATCAGGAAAATCCAGACTCGGGTCTCCCAATTCCGGAAAGGCGCTCGAGGTGCCGTTGAGCAGTGTCCCAATCGAGCCGTTGTAGTAGGCGGGTGTTTCGTTGTTGATGAGAGTAATTGTCACGCTGCCTGCTCGGAGGCAAACAAGGAGTGACAAACCAAGAGACAGAGGTTTGAAGAGTGTTTTCATGTTCACAATTCCGGTTGGGTGACAGCCGCCCCGACAATGCTGACGGACGGATGCGGTTGCCCCGACCCGGCCCGATCAATGCCTGGGTCTTGCACCTGGCGAGAGGCTCTGAGCCGGCAACCGCGCGACTCATGCCCGACCCCCGCCGTATTGGACCGAGAGGACAACCCCATAAGTCGGTCGTTACTGCGTGATTCGCGGGCCGTCAAGCCACAAACCTTGCCGTGACTGCGAGCCCGGTCCCGCTCGCGGTGCGGGCCTTGCGCATCCGTAAACCTCGATCACCGGGCCGCGGATACTGATGACGGGAATTTGAAGGTGAGGGCCGTCCACCCGGTGCAATTCGGTGTGGATGAACGCACCAACGATGCGTCCAAAGGAGCGCCGTCCAACATTGGGTCACCAACGCCTGTCCCTCAGGCGGGCAAAGCACCACGGGCGCCGACGTCAGGCGTCGCCGGAGCTCCCGACGGACACGGCTCGTCGGAGGCTCCCCACCCGGCTGCCTTCGGGGCCAGGGCAGGCTTGTCAGGCCGTTCCAGAGCGCACACGTTTCCACGCAGATGATCCTGCATCCCCGCCCTGATGAGGCCTGGGGCGGGGCGTGCCGTCGGCGGGCCCCGCGATTGAGGATTTGCGTGGTTCTCGCTGCTGCGGTGATGGCTCAGACCCTCTGGTCCGATGAGGAGGTTCCCGCTTCCCCCTCGTTCCGACACGAGGTGATGCCGCTCCTGAGCAAGGCAGGGTGCAATACGGGCGCCTGTCATGGCAGTGCAAGCGGCAAGGGAAAGCTCAAGCTCTCGCTTCGCGGCGAGTCTCCGGAGGAGGATTTCGCCACGCTGACCGCCAACCGACGCGGTCGCCGCCTTCACGTGGATGAGCCGGAGCAGAGCCTCCTCCTGCGCAAACCGGCGGAACTGGTGGAACATGAGGGCGGGCGACGGTTTGCCGCCGGCAGCGAGTCGTTCAACCTGCTCCGGGACTGGATTGCCGGCGGCGCCCGCCCGGATCCCCCCACGACGCCGGTGCTGGACCGGCTGACCGTCGCCCCCCGGGAGGCCTTGCTCGTCGAACCGGTTCGGGAGGTGGCCCTCGCCGTCACCGCCCATTTTTCGGACGGAACTTCCCGCGATATCACGCGTTGGGCGGTGTACGAGCCGTCCAACCTGCTCGCCACGGTGTCCCCGGAGGGCGTGGTGAGCGCGGACGCGCCGGGTGACACCACCGTCGTGGTGCGGTTTCAGCATCTGCAGACACCGGTGCGCCTGGCCTTCATCCCCGACCGGCCTCCATTGACAGGGCGCGGGCCGGCACCGCGCAACCTGGTGGACGAGGCGGTCTTCGAGCGTCTGCGAGAGCGACGACTGAGGCCCTCCGCCGACGCCGCCGACGCCACCTTTGCCCGCCGCGCCTGGTTGGACCTCACCGGACGGCTGCCCTCTGCGGAAGAGGCCCGGGCCTTCGTGGCCGATCCGTCGCCCGGGAAACGGGACCGATTGATTGAAGCGATGCTGGCAAGTCCGGAATTTGCCGATCACTGGGCGATGAAGTGGGCCGATCTCCTCCGCGTGGAGGAACGGCTTCTGGATTCCACCGGCGTCACGGTGTTCCACCGTTGGATCCGGCAGAGCGTGGCGGAAGACCTGCCGCTCGACGTGTTCGTCCGTTCGATCGTTTCCGGACAGGGCAGCACCTACCAGCATCCGCCCGCGAACTTCTACCGGGCGCTGCGGGAACCCACGCTGCGGTCGGAGGCCGTTGCGCAGGTGTTTCTCGGAACCCGGCTGAGCTGCGCCAAATGTCACCAGCATCCGTTCGAGCGCTGGACCCAGGAAGACTATTACGGCTTCGCCGCGGTGTTTGACCGCCTAGAGTACACGATTCTCCGGAACGACCGCCGTGATGAAAACGACAAGATGGAATTCGTCGGCGAGCAGGTCGTGTTCGTTGGTGACAAGCGCGAGTTGAAGCATCCGAGGTCCGGGGCCGAACCCACGCCCGGTTTTCTCGGGGATGGCGGCGCCACGGCTCCGGAGGCCGCGACGTTGGAGCACCTGGCGGAATGGATGACCCGGCCCGATCATCCGCTCTTCGCCCGGGTGCAGGTGAACCGGATCTGGGCCCACCTGATGGGGACCGGGATTGTCGAGCCGGTGGACGACTTCCGCCTGACGAACCCGCCCTCGAATCCGCGCCTGCTGGACGCATTGACCACCTTCTTCGTCGAAAACGGAATGCGCGCCCGTCCATTGATCCGGCTCATCTGCCAGTCCCGGACATGGCAGCTGTCGAGCACGCCGCCGACGGAGAACTTCGGGGACCCGCTCCATTATTCGCATCCCACCGTCCGTCGTCTGCCTGCGGAAACCCTGCTGGACGCCATCCATCAAGTGCTCGGGGTGCCGCCGGAGTTTGGAAGCTACCCTGGGAACCCTTCCGCCGCAGGAATCCCCGGGGTGCGTCTTGGCGGACGCCGCTCCCGGGCCACGGACGCCGACCGTTTCCTCAAGGAGTTCGGCAAGCCGCCAAGGACCACCGTGTGTGGCTGCGAGCGCAGCAACGAAAGCTCCCTAAGTCAGGTCTTCACGCTTACCAGCGGACCCGGATTGGCAAGGCTGCTGCAGCACCCGGACAACCGTCTGACCGCGCTTGCGGATCCAGCAAGCGATCCGGACACGGCCCTCGAAACCCTGTTTTGGGCCGCGCTGACCCGCCCTCCCGGTGTTGAGGAGCAGGAGGTTCTGCTGCCCCTGCTTCGGGAGCCCTCGAACCGTCGGGAAACCCTGGAGGACATCGCTTGGAGCCTGATCAACGCCAAGGAGTTTCTCCTGCGCCACTGAACGCCATGTCCCATCCCTGCTCCTCCTGGTTGCCGTCCCATCCGCTGAGCCGCCGAACGATGATTCAGGCTGGCGCCATGGGCCTGCTTGGCCTTTCGCTGCCGAAGATCCTCCGCGCGTCCAGCCAATATGGTGGCGTCCGCCCGCCCGTACGGGCGCGTCAGGTGATCTTTCTATTCCAATGGGGCGGTCCCAGCCACCTCGAAACCTTCGACATGAAGCCGGATGCGGAAGAGGCGGTCCGGGGGCCGCACCGTCCGATGCGCTCGGCCTGTCCCGACATCGAGGTCAGCGACCGTCTGCCAAGGACGGCCGGCATCATGGACCGGGTGTCGCTCATCCGGGGTGTCCATCACAAGATGACCAATCACAACTCGGCCGGCTACTATGCCCTGACGGGCAAGGCGCCGCCGAGCGACGACCAGCGCCTGCGCGAATCCATTGATCTTTTTCCCGGCTACGGGTCCATCGCCAGCCGGCTTTTGGATTCCCAGGATCCGGCCATGCCGACCTATGTGTCCTACCCGCACATCATCGCGGACGGCACCCCCACACCGGGACAATTTGCCAGCTTTCTCGGCAAGCAGCATGACCCGCTGTTTGTGTCTTCGGATCCCAATGAACCGGGATTCAGCCTGCCGCAGTTCAGCCTGCCGGAGGGGTTGAGCATGGACCGCCTCCGTCATCGCCGGGGGTTGCAACAGCTCATTGATCGCCAGGCGCAGCTCATGGATTTCAGCGCGGAGGCCCGGGGCCTGGACGCCTACTACGCCAAGGCGCTGGCCATGCTCAACAGTCCGCGCATCCGCGAGGCCTTCAACCTCGCCGACGAACCGGATCGGGTCCGCGAAGCCTACGGGCGCACCACCTACGGCCAGGGGTGCGTCCTGGCCCGGCGGCTCGCCGAACGCGGGGTGCGCTTCACCACCTGTTACTTCAGTGACAACATCGGCGGACAGCGGACGGACGGCGGGGGTTGGGACACGCATGGGTTCAACAACACCCGGATGTTCCCGATCATCGAACAATACCACCTGCCGATCACCGAGCAGACGCTGCCCACGCTGATCCTGGATCTGGAGCAGCGCGGCATGCTGGAGGACACGCTCGTGGTCTGGATGGGCGAGTTCGGCCGGACGCCGAAGATCAATGCCAACGCCAGCCGCGACCATTGGCCGCACTGTTACACGGTTCTGCTCGCCGGTGGGGGTGTGAAGCGCGGCTACGTCCACGGAGCTAGCGACGCCACCGGGAGTCATCCCTCCGCGGATCCGGTCACTCCCGACGACCTCGCAGCGACCCTCTATTATCTCATGGGAATTGACCCGCGGAGCGAGGTGACCGACGCCCAGGGCCGCCCGATCATGATCTCGAGCGGCAGTCCCATCCTGGAGTTGATTGCCTGATCTGAAGCGCGGCGGCCGTCATGGACTGGACACGCATTCGTCACTGGGCGACCCGGATTCGCGTCATCGTCAGCGCCTGGCCGCCGGCGGGGGCGCTCTTCCTGTTGCTGTCCTTTGTGGTCACGGCCCTCTGGCTGTATGAGGGTCTTTTTGTCGGACCGGACGAGGGCCACGGATGGCTCGAGCCGCTGGCGGCCATCCTCGCCGGGCTGGGGGCCTTTATCCTGGCAGCAATCCTGATCATCCGGCGTGTGGACGGTGCCCGGAATGAGGCCAGCGGCTATCACCTCGCTCGTGGGCTTGCGACCGGATATTACTTTAATTTCCTGCGGCCTTTGATTGATGCCGTGCGGGATCCGAAACACCCGGTGCATGCCACCGTTTCCAGCCACGGAAACCACCGGCTGTCCGGCATTGTCGTCGGGATTCCCCAGGAGATTTCCGAGTTCGACCCGGCGCGGCATGGAGCGCTGTTTGACGCCCTGTCCCGCGGTTCCGGGGCAGGGTTTGACCTCAAGCCGGTCGAGGTTTTGGCGGCGGGACGGCCGCGTCCGATCCACGCCAGGCTTGCCGTGAGCCGCTCGGGCACCACCGCCCTGATCGTGGACATCCCGACCACTCTGGCTGTGATCGCCGATTTCGCCGAATTTCTCTCCCGTCAGGGAGAGGACGGCGGGGCGGGTGATGAGTTCGTCACGGCCGCTCGCAAGACGATGATGGCATCGGCGGAGACCGGCCGCTTCCAGGACGTCCTGGAGGAGTTTATGGATGTCGTCCATCGCGTCGGCTCCATGGAACCCCGCCCCCGGTCACCGGCACCCCTCGTCCACATCGTGCCATTGCGGCGCCTGCGGCGGCGTCTCGACGAACTCGCGGACTCCTGACCGGGTTCAGGGGTCGGTGGCGGTGCCGGTGCGGGATTCCTTCAGTTTCGAGACGGCAGTTGAATTCCCGCCTTGGGAGACAAGTGGTTGGAGGCAAATGGAGCCTGTCGGGTCTCAGGATGGAAAGTGCTCGGATGCGACCCCATGGCGTGTACGACGCTCGGCATTCACTCAGCGTCTCTCGCAGCTCCTGTTTGTAATCGCGGGTCGGCTCACCGTAGCCCTCGCGGCGTTTCCGGAGGGCGGGTGCGATGATCTCCGTGCGCGGGTCAAACTCGCGACCGTAAATCAGCGGCCAGAGCCGGCGGCAGTTGTTCTCCAGGTCATGGCCTTTCTCTTCGTCGAAGCTCGGACGGAACAGATCCACCGCCATTTGCAGCTCGTGGATCAGTTCGGTCTCGGTCGGGTGCCCCGTCCTGCGCAACACGACCCGAAATGCCTCGACGTCCTTCGCGTCAAGCCGGTCCCGAGGCAGGATGCCAACCAGCCGCTTGAGCGCCACACCCGCCGGAGTGGACCAATCAACCGTGTCCCTCCAGGAGTCCGTAACCATTTCTCCTTCGGGTGCGGATTGACCACCACGCCTGGTTGATCAGCCGGTTGGTCACGCCGGGGTCCAACGCGAGCCGACGGGCGAGCCGGCGATCACGCGGGCTCCACGGCTGGCCGGCCTCGCGGGGGGACCAAGTGCCAGGTCCTCTGTCACGAAATC